>CAZLOO010000024.1:0-14574 GCA_964561055.1 uncultured Halobacteriales archaeon | reverse complement strand
CTTCGAGGACGACTACGTCCTGCTGGACATGCGCCACCTCGGCGAGGAGCGCATCACCGACCGGCTGGAGAACATCATCCACCTCTCGAAAGACTTCGAGGGTGTCAACCCGCTGGAGGAGCCGATGCCAGTCAAGCCGGGGCAGCACTACGCCATGGGCGGCATCGAAACCGACGAGAACGGCGCCACCTGCATCGATGGACTGTACGCGGCAGGCGAGTGTGCCTGCGTCTCCGTCCACGGCTCCAACCGGCTAGGCGGCAACGCGCTGCCCGAGCTGATTGTCTTCGGCGCCCGCGCGGGCCGTCACGCCGCCCGCACGGAGCGTGCCGAGGCCCAGATTGAGACCGGCCCCTCCGCGAAAATCGAGGACGGCGTCGTCGACACCCCGGTCGCACCCGGGGAACTGGGCCCCTCGGCTGACGACGTGGCCGCCGACGGCGGGGCCACCACCGACGGCGGCGCGTTGGCGGACGCGGATGCCAGCACGGTCGTCGAACGCTCCATCGCTCGCGAGCGTCAGCGCGTGGACGCCCTCTTAGAGCGGGACGGCCGCAATCACGCGGAGGTACGACAGAAGCTCCAGACGTCGATGACGGACAACGTCAATGTGTTCCGCAACGAGGAGGGGCTCAAGCAGGCGCTGCGCGACATCCGCGAGTGCCGCGAGGAGTACGCCGACGTCGCCGTCTCCGACCCCTCGCGGACGTTTAATACGGACCTCATCCACACTATCGAGACGCGCAACCTGATCGACCTCGCAGAGGCGCTTACGCTGGGGGCGCTAGCCCGCGAGGAGTTCCGGGGCGCCCACTGGCGCCAGGAGTTCCAGGAGCGCCGCGACGACGAGTGGCTCAAGCACACACAAGTCGCCTGGAACAACGGCTCGCCGGAAATCTACTACACGCCGGTCATCCTCGAGGGCGAGGGGGGCACCTACGAGCCAAAGACCCGGAGCTACTGAGCGGGAGACGGCCTTTTGTCCGCGCGGCCGTAGATTTGGTATGGTCGAACGGGTCAAGCGCGACGGGGTCGACTGGTTCGCCTGCGAGAACTGCGGGCTGCTGTTCGACGATCCTGAGGATGCCCGAACCCACGAGGCCAGCTGCTCCGGCGAGGACGCTGACTACATCCAGTGACTACCCGATGATCTCGTAGGACTGCTCGCTCATCTCGTCCTCGGCGAAGACGAACACTCGACCGCGGGCGGCGGCAGGATCAGCTTCGACAGTGACACGATACTCCGCGGCACGGACGCTCACCCCGGGGAACACGTCCGTCCGCTCGCCGCGCTCCAGCAGCACCCGGCCGACCCCTGTCGAGCGGAGGATATCGGCGTCGGTCGTGCGGTCGTTGACGTACACCAACACCCCTTCACGGTCGTCCGGCGCGGTGACGAGCACGTGCACCTCCTTCCCGGGAGAACAGGAAACGCTCCCCTCGACGGCCTCGGGGACGCCGTGGTAGAATACCGTCCGGCCGTCGGCGTACTCCACCTCCACCCCAGCCTCGTCGAGCCGGATCGGTAGCAGCTGCGGGGATACTTCCTCACGCTGGCTCATACGCCCCGTTGGATCGCCGGGGGTATGAACGGCCCGAAGCCGTAACGCGAGTGTGCCTCGACGTCGCGTGTGGGCGGGGTTTTTGCTGATGGCGCCCCACGAATCGACCGTGTCAGGGCGGACTTTCGGCCGGCGGGCGCTGCTGGCGTCGCTAGCGGCCGGCATGGCGGGGCTGGCGGGGTGTAGCAGGTCACAACTGTCGGGAGCAGGGACGACCGACGGGGCGAGCGACGAGCCTCAGTCGACCGTCGAACGGTCCGACCAGCCGGCCGAGGGGCGGTTCAGCCAGGTGTACCGGGCGGCAGCACCCTCCGTCGCCCAAGTGCTCGTTCGGACTCCCGCTGGCCGCGGCCAGGGGACCGGATTCGTCGTGGACGACGACCACTTAGTGACGAACGAGCATGTCGTCCGGGACAGCCGGGAGGTGCTAGCGCGGTTCGGCGACGGCCGCTACCGGGCGACCGAGGTGGTGGGAACCGACGCCTACGCCGACCTCGCGGTGCTCCGCCCGGAGGAGCTACCGGACCCGGCCGACGGTCTGCAGTGGGTGGAGTCCGACCCCGTCATCGGCGCGGAGGTGCTCGCCATCGGCACGCCCTTTGGCTTCGAGGGATCGGTGTCGGCGGGCATCGTTTCAGGGCTGGACCGCTCCATCGCCGGTCCCGGCGGGTTCGCCATCCCGGACGCAATCCAGACGGACGCGGCGGTCAACCCCGGCAACAGCGGCGGCCCGCTAGTGACGATGGACGGCCTCGTGGCGGGAGTCATCAACTCCGGCGGCGGGGACAACATCGGGTTCGCCATCTCCGCGGCGCTCGCGAAGCGGGTCGTCCCGGCGTTAATAAATGACGGGGAGTACGACCACTCGCTCGTCGGCGTCCGTCTCCAGCCGGTCGAGCCGGCCGTTGCCCAGGCGTACGACCTCAATCGGGCATTCGGCGCTGTCGTCGTCGGGGTCCAGCCCGGCGGCCCCGCCGACGGCGTGCTCCGGGCAGCGACCGGCGAGGAGGTCGTCGATGGGGTGACCGTCCCCGTTGGAGGGGACGTCATCGTCGCGGTCGACGGCCGCGAGGTGCGGACGCTGGCGGCGTTCTCCAGCTATCTCGCGCTCAACACCAGCCCGGGGCAGGAAGTGACGTTAACGGTGGTCCGGGACGGGAGCCGCCAGCAGGTGTCACTCACTCTCGGCGAGCGCCCGGAGCCGGACGTCTGACTCCCCGGCAGGTTCATGAGTGCCCCGGACGGGGGGCCGCCATGAGCGACTACGAGGGGGTGTTGTTCGATATCGGCGGAGTCCTACTAGACCTGACCTCCGTCCGCGAAGGACACGACGCCTTCGCGACCGCGCTCGCGGAGCGTCACGGCGGCGACGAGGAGGCGGTCGCCCGGCGCTGGCGGGAGGCGCTCGGTGACTACTTCGCCTCGCGCGAGGGGACGGAGTACCGCACTGCCCGCGAGGGGTACGCGGTAGCCGTCGAAGCTGCCGTCGGCCAGCCGCTAGCAGAGTCTGAGTGGCTCGACCTGTTCCTGGAGACCACCACCGCGTACATCCGGCCGATTGACGGCGCCGTCGAGACGGTCGAGCGCCTTGCGGACGCGGGCTACTACCTTGGAGTCGTAAGCGACATCGACACCGCCGAGGCCGAGCGTATCCTCCGGTCGTTCGGTGTGCGCGGGCGATTCGCCAGTCTCACCACCAGCGAAGCGGTCGGCCGAACGAAGCCCGACCCCGCGATGTTCGAGGCGGCGCTCGACACCGCTGGGCTAGATCCGGGCCGTTGCCTGTATGTCGGGGACCGCTACCACCACGATATGCGCGGGGGGAGCCGTGCCGGGCTGGTGACCGTCGCCCACGGCAAGGAGGCCGCCCGGCCCGAGGGGAGCGACGAGCACGATCCGGACGGGGTGGTGGACCACGTCATCGAGCGCCCGCTAGCGCTGCTGGAGATCGTCTCGGGGTAGCTTCTTGCCGGTCACGGCACAAGCCAAGCCATGGACCTCGGACTGGAGGACCGGACTGCGGTCGTCACGGGTGGCGCGGGGCGCATCGGCAGCACTGACAGCGAAGTGCTGGCCCGGGAAGGCGCGGAGGTGGTCGTACTCGACGTGAACCTCGAGGCCGCAGAGAACGTGGTAGACGACATCGAGGGCGATGGGGGGACGGCCCACGCCGTGGAGTGTGATCTCACCGACCGCGAGGACGTCGCCGAGACGGTGGAAGCGCTGGAGGAGAAGACCGGCGGTATCGACGTGCTAGTCAACAACGCCGGGATGGTTGATGCTCGGGCGCAGGTGAAGGACTTCGAGGACGAGATTTGGGACCGGGACGTGGCGGTGAACCTCACGGGGTCGTACAACATCACTCGTGAGGCCTTTCCACGGATGTGCGAGCGTGGCTGGGGTCGCGTGGTGACGATGTCCTCGATGGCTGGCTGGCAGGGTGGGTTCGGGCAGATATCCTACGCCGCGACGAAAGCGGCGCTAATCGGCTTCGGAAAGACGCTCGCGCTGGAGGGGGCCCGTCACGGCGTCACCTCCAACGTTATCGCTCCCTCCATCGTGGTGGGCGCGCTCGCGGAGATGGAGATCGAGCAGCTACGGGAATTCGACGAGTACTTCGCCCGAATCGCGGAAGCAACCCCGATGCGCCGGCTCGGCACGGAGGAGGACGTAGCGACGCTGCTGGCGTTTCTCTGCTCCGAGCACGCCTCCTACATCACCGGCCAGGTGGTGGGTGTGACCGGCGGTATCGACCTGTTTTCGTTTTGAAGGGCCGCAACGCGTATCGGGAAGTACGAAGCCCTATCCTCGGTTCGACCCCCGATGCGGGCGTCGGTCCACTCGTCGACGGCCGTCGGCGCTGTCGGAAAGCGGCGTCGCCGCTAGGGTGTGGAGCCGTCGCTGATTCCAATTCCCGGATACGGGCGACTTGAGCGACTTTCTGACATTTCGGAATCCTAAGGAGCCGACAGCGGACGGTCGACTCAACGACCCCGTCGCGGCCAGCGGGAAACCGCCGGCCGATCTCCGTGAGGGGGGGATCGCTATCGGGGGGTGGACAGCGAGGTGCTTACCGACGGGGACGGTCGGATGACCGGGTTGTTCTGTCGTACCGCGCTGAGAACGAGCAGGCCGTCCACAAGCACGCCGATCGGGTGGGACTGCCGGCGATCCATGTGGTAGATCCCACGCTTCCCTCAGCGGAGAGTAGCAGGACGGTACCGGGCCTCCCGAAAGCATACCTCCAAAGGCGGCCCCAGATGGGTATGGACGACTACCGCACGGCCAACCGGGAGACGTGGGAAGCGCTGGCCGAGCATCACCCCGGGACCGAGTTCTACGACGTGGAGGCATTTTTCGCCGGCGAGAGCACGCTTGATCCTATCGAGCCGAAGGAACTCGGACCGGTCGAAGGACGGTCGCTGCTCCACCTGCAGTGTCACTTCGGCCTGGACAGCCTCTCGTGGGCTCGGCGCGGTGCCAGGGTGACCGGTGTCGATTTCGCGAAGAGCGCGGTGGAGACCGCACGGGAATTCGCCGCCGAAGCGGACCTGGCGGATCGGACGACGTTTCTCCGCTCGGACGTGTACGACCTGCCTGACCGGTTAGAGAGGCAGTTCGACATCGTATACACTTCTTTCGGCGTACTTACGTGGCTGCCGGACCTGAACCGGTGGGCCGAGGTGGTTGACCGGTTCCTCGCGCCCGGAGGAACGTTCTACATCGCGGAGTTCCACCCCGTCGCGTTCACGCTGGACGAGGCCAGCACTGCCAATGAGCCGCGGTTCAGCTATCCCTACTTCCCGCGTGAGGAGCCGCTAACGTTCGAGCAGGAGGGCAGCTACGCCGACGATGACGCCACTCTCGATGCCGGGCCCAGCTACGAGTGGCCCCACTCGCTGGGGGAGGTAGTGACTGCTCTCTGTGACGTGGATCTCAGGGTGGAGTTCCTCCACGAGTACCCGTGGTCGCGGTTCGCCGCGGTGGACGCGATGGAGGAACGCGAGGATGGTCGCTACTACTTGCCGGGCACCGAAGAGATACCGTTTGTGTTCACCCTGCGGGTGGAAGCACCCGCAGGAGATGGGCCGTAGGCGCCGTCCTCAGTCCGCGGTTGCGGTGCGGGCGGGCACCTCAACTGAGCCCTCATCAAGTTCCTGTTCAACCTCGCGGGTAGCGGTCACCATGTTCTGCATCTTCTCATAAGCGATCTCCCGCGGGAGCAACTTCAGGCCACAATCTGGCGAGATTGTGAGCTTCTCCGGGGGGACCACCCGCAGGCCTTGCTTGATGTTCTCCTTAATCCGCGCAACCGGCTCCACCTCGTCGGTATGGGCATCGACGACACCTAGCGCGAGGTCCTTCTCGAATGCCGGTTCGGTGAACACCGGCACCTGTTCGTAGTCACCGTTGGCGAGTTCCAAGTCAACCTCGTCGACAGGAAACTCCAGCAGTTCCGGGTAGATGCGCGAGTAGTCGCCGTAACAGACGTGCAGGCCCAACCGTACCTCCTCGGGAATACCAGCGGCGATGCGCTCCAGACACTCGCCGACGATGGCGTGGTCGTCCGGTGTGGTCGCCAGCGCCGGCTCGTCGATCTGGACGTATCGGGCGCCCGCGGTCACGAGCGCTTCGATTTCCTCGTTGACGAGATCCGCCAGCTCGTAGGCAAGTGCTTCGTCGGAGGTGTACTGCTCGTTGAACGACCAGTTTGCCAGCGTGTACGGCCCGGTGATTGGCACCTTCACCGGCCGATTGGCGACATTGTTCGTGAAGTCGAACTCTTCGACCAGCCACGGCTCCTCGTAGCGGACCTCGTCCACGACCGAGGGCTTGTCGAAGTAGTTGTGGCCCCACACCTTAACGGGGCCATTAAACTCGTAGCCGGGGATGCGCTCGGCGAAGTGCTCGACCATCTCGTTGCGCCGCATCTCCCCGTCGACGACGACGTCTAAACCGGCCCGCTCGTGTTCCTTGATGATGAGCCGTGCGGCGTCGTCGGTCGCCTCCTCCCAATTGGCCTCATCGAAGTCGGCCTCTATCTCCCCCTCCAGCATCTCGCGGGCGCGGTGAAGCCAGGAGGGCTTGGGGTACGAACCGACGACCGTCGTCAGCAGGAAGTGCTCGGTGGGATGGTCCACCGGACGGAACTGCTCGCGGTTGTCCGGATTCGGGCGGCTCATGCAGTCACCTCCGGGCGGGTGGCCGCTGCCAGCGCGTCCAGCTTCTCGCCGAACCGGTTCACCGGCAAGTAGAACAGTTCCGTATTGCTGGTGAGGTACAGCCGGTCGAAGTCGGCGCCAGGGGTGTTTTCGCGGAACCAGTCCACCCGCTCGCGCAGCAGCTCCGGCGACTCAACCTGCGTGTTCTGGCCGTCGACCAGTCCCAGTGCGGCCTCGTCAGTGCAGCCGTACTCATTGACGTTGTACAGCGAGTCCTCTTGCTCGGTCACGAGGTCGAAACCGACCGCTGACAGGTCGGCGTCGAGCAGGTGGACGTACGTCTTCTCCCCGAGCGCGCCGAAGTACGGGAACGCCACGACGTCGGCAGCGGACGCGTCCGCCACGCGGTCGATAGCGGCGCTCGCGGCCTCCGGGTCATCCGGCGGCGCGGTCGCCAATGACGGCTCCAGGAGGAACAGTGTCTCCACCGCCGGGAACTGCTCGATCTCGCCAGTCAGTAGCTCCGCGACGGCGTCCAGTAGGCCGGTGCCGTAGTGTTCGTCCGTCGCGAGATCCGCGAGCGAGTACGGCCCTGGAACGACCGCCTGAAGCGCGGCGTCGTCGGGAGCGACCTCAACCAGCGCCTCGAGATCCTCGGCAAGGTCGCCGGTCGGGGAGAGGTCGCCGGTGACGACCGGCTCGCGGTAGAAGTTGTTGTTGTCGTAGTAGCGGACGATACCCCGTGTCTCAACGGCGTCGTTCACCGCCAGTGGATGTGCGAGCATGTCGTCCCAGCGGAGTTGGCCCTCGAGAATCCGATCGAGGCCGGCCTCGACCTGGCGAGCAACGACCGTCTCGCGGGCGTCGTCGTACGTCCGGGCTATCTCGGGACCCTCGTCGCCGGTGATGAGGTCCGACTTCTGGTGACCCTTTAAATCTGCCAGCCGCTCCTTCGCGTCGTCCGGGAGCGGATATAACCCCGGTGTCGTGGACGTGAGTTCGACCATACACATGATTTGGAATCCATCGGGATAATATTTCCTATGGCGTCTAATGTCCATAAGTAATTCCGAGGACAACCAGACGCTCGAAGGGGAACGACTCCTCGCGCAGCGGTTCGGACGCCACCATGAGGCCGTTGTCGTGGGCACGCTCCCGGACGGCGTCCAGCCCGGTGAGGCTGCTGACCAGCAAGAAGGCCCACCCTTCGGGGGCAAGCACCCGTTTCACGCTGTCAAGGAACGGGTTAACGACGCGGCGACCGTCCGGGCCCCCCGACAACGCTCGCTCCATCCAGTCCTCACGCTCAAGCTCGGGCGGGGTCGGCAAATAGGGAGGGTTGAACAGCACAACGTCGAACGCGCTCTCTCGGAACGGCGCCACCAAGTCCGCCCGTACGGTCGGCACGCCACGCTCGCGGGCAACCCGGCAGGCCTCGGGATTGACGTCCGAGCCGACAACGCGGGCGCCGGTCGCCTCGCCCACGCGCGCGGCGACGAACCCGGAGCCGACCCCAACCTCCAGCACGCGGTCGCCGCTATCGACACGGTCGACGGCGACCTCCGCAAGCAGGCGGCTGTCCTCGGCAGGTGAGTACACATCCCCCAGCGCGTCCTCGCGTCGCTCGGCGAGGCGGTCATCCATCCCCATCAGTCGTCGTCTGCGGTGCTGTCCTCAACGGTCCGGGGGGCGCCGACCTGGAGGCTACCATCGCCGCGACCGGACAACTCCCGCTGTGGGTACGGTATCTTCACCCCCTCACCGTCGAACGTCTGCTTCACCGCCTGAACGACGGCAGTCTGGGCGGCCCAGCGTCGCGCCGCGGAGGGCTCCCCGATCCAGAACCGGAGCTCCAGGATCACCGCGGAGTCGGCGAACCGCTTGGTGACGACGTCCGGCGCCGGTTGGTCAAGCACCTCCTCAAGATCGCTCATCGCCTCCAGCGCGAGGTCGGCGGCCGCCTCCACGTCCGTCCCGTAGTCTACCCCCACGTCCACAGACACCCGGAGCCGCCCCTCACGGGTACGGTTGACAATGTTGGTGGCGGTCACCTCGTCGTTGGGGACGATCACCTGCTCGCCGTCCCACGTCCGCAGACGGGTGTTAAACAGGGTGACGTCCGACACCACGCCATCAATCTCGTCGACGACGACCCAGTCCCCGATTTCGAACGGGCGCGCGAGCAGGAGCACGAACCCCGCGATCACCGCTCCGAGGGTCTGGCGGGCCGCGAGACCGACCACCAGGCCGATGGCGCCGGCACCGACCAGCAGATTCCCCGGACGAACGCCTGCAAGCGCCAGTACCACCAGCGCGGCCACCCCGTACACGACTAGCTGGACAACGTGGTGGATCGCCTCCCGGCGGTGACGGTCGATTACGTCGCCGCCGCGGTCGGGGTCCTCCAGCAGTCCCTTGCTGATACGGGTAAGCGTGAACGCGACCACTAACACGAGCACGGCGATCAGCGCCAGTGCGCCCGTCCGGGCGTCCAGGTTCAGCACCGACAGCCGACTCTCCACCTCGTCGAACGCCCGCCAGACGACGACGAGGAAGGTCGCGACGGCGCCGACGATGATCGTGAACAGGCTTGCCTCGACCGCCTCGACGTTGTCGGCGTCGAACCGCCCCGACAACCGGCGTCCCGCGAGATATATTACCCCCCCAGCGCCGGCGAGGACGACCAGCGCCAGCGCCGTTGCCAGCACGCGGCTCCATGTAGAGTCGAACGTCGCCTGCGTCGCCTCCAGCAGCGAGCTCTGTAGAATCACTCCGGCTCACCCACCTCGGCTGCCAGCCGCGCCAGCCGGGCGAACTCCGCGGACGTCACCGTCCCCGCCCGCCGGCCCATCAGTTCCTCGTCGGCCGCGGCAACCACGGCGTCAGGGTTGCCCAGCCCGGAGATATGGCCGGTATTGCGGACGGCGTTGCGCATCGTCTTGCGCCGCTGTGTAAAACACGCGGTCACCAGTCGCCCGAACAGCCCCTCTGGCGCGTCGTAGTTCGGGTCCCGTGGTATCACACGCGCCACGGCGCTATCGACTGCGGGCGAGGGGTCGAACGCCTCCGGCGGCACCGGCTCGACCACCTCCGTGGTGGCGTAGTGGCCGGCGGTCACCGACAGGCGGCCGTAGTCGTCGCTCCCAGGGGCGGCGGCCATTCGCTCGGCAAACTCCCGCTGAAGCATCACCACGAGTGGCATCCTCAGCGGGAGTAGTCGAAAGAGGATTTCCGAGGAGGCCCCGTACGGGAGGTTCGACACCGAGGCGTCCGCGTCGGGGAGGTCGACCTCCGTCGCATCGGCCTTGAGGACGGTCAGCCGGCCGGTGTCGATATCATCCGCGAACTCCTCGCAGAGGAACGCTGCCAGTGCGGGGTCGCGCTCGATGGCGGTCACCCGGCCCTCGGGGCCGGCCACGCCGAGCAGGCGGTCGGTGAGCGCGCCGGTACCGGCGCCGATCTCGAGTAGGTGCGCGCCCGACGGATCCATGGGGAGGTAACCCGGCAGGCGGTCGAGCACGCGGTCATCGACAAGGAAATGCTGGTCATGGTCCGGATTCCCGCGGACCCCGGCCCGCCGGAGCAATGCGTCCGGGTCCCGCGGCCGGGATTTCGGGGTCATTCTACCGGCCGTATGCTGTCGTTACTCAAAACTGGTTCGTTCGTGGACCGGGCCGGACGACTCCGCAAGCGGTGGGCTTAATCGCCCGCCGACGTGAGGAAAAAGTGAATGAGTCGTCCCGACAGTGGGATGGATGCGTTCACCCACCTCGGCAGGGAGGTCCGGGAGGCGCTGTCGGACCGCGGGTTCACGACCCCCACAGAGCCCCAGCGCCGTGCCGTCCCCACCATCGCTGCCGGACAGGACGCGCTTGTGCTCGCGCCGACCGGTACCGGAAAGACGGAGACGGCGATGCTACCGGTGCTGGATGCAGTTGTGGGGCAAGTCGCCGACGAGGATGTCCACGGCGTGAGTGCGCTGTACGTCACCCCTCTCAGGGCGCTGAACCGGGACATGCGCGACCGCCTGGAGTGGTGGGGCCAGCGCCTGGACCTAGATGTGGACGTCCGACACGGCGACACGAGCGACTACCAGCGCCGCAAGCAGGCCGAAGACCCCCCGGACGTGTTGGTGACGACGCCAGAGACTCTGCAGGCGATGCTCACCGGCGAAAAGCTCCGGCGGGCGCTGGCGGATGTCGAACACGTCGTTGTCGACGAGGTGCACGAGCTAGCCTCCTCCAAGCGGGGAGCACAGCTAACCGTCGGCCTGGAGCGGCTGCGGGAGCTTGCGGGCCCGTTCCAGCGCATCGGCCTCTCGGCGACGGTCGGCTCGCCGGGCGATGTCGGGCGCTTTCTCACCGGCGATCGAGGCTGTGAGGTCGTAGAGGTAGACGTGGGCAGCCGCCTCGAAGTGCAGGTCCGTAAGCCGGAGATCACCCCTGAGGACGAGCGTCTAGCTGGACGGCTGGCCTGTGAGGAGAGCATGGCTAGCCACGTACGGGCGATACGAGAGATCGTCGCGGCCAACGAATCGACGCTGATCTTCGTCAACACCCGCCAGACCGCCGAGGCGCTAGGGTCGCGGTTCAACGAGCTCGACGACGGGGTGGAGATCGGCGTCCATCACGGCTCGCTCTCTCGGGACGCCCGCATCGAAGTCGAGGACGCGTTCAAGACCGGCGAGGTGGACGGGCTGCTCTGCACCTCCTCGATGGAGCTCGGCATCGACGTGGGTCGCATCGACCATGTCGTCCAGTACTCCAGCCCCCGTGAGGTGGCCCGCCTGCTCCAGCGGGTCGGCCGGGCAGGCCACCGCCGGGACGTTGTCTCCTCGGGGACGGTCATAACGACCAGGCCGGACGACACCTTCGAAGCGCTAGCCATCGTCCGACGGGCGATGGAGGGGGCGGTCGAGCCGGCTACCATCCACGACGGCAGCCTGGACACAGTGGCCAACCAGGTCGCTGGGCTGGTCAACGAACGTGGAGAGGTCATCGCCGCCCGGGCCTACGAGATCATCACCCGCGCGTACCCGTTCCGTGACCTCACTCAGGAGGCGTTCCGGGAGGTCGTCCGGGAGCTCGCCAGCAACCGGGTAATATGGCTGGAGGAGCAGGCGGACCGGCTGGAGACCAGCGGCGGAACCTGGCAGTACGTGTACGCCAACCTATCGATGATACCGGACGAGGCGACCTACGTCGTAAAGGACATCGCAAGCGGAAGCCCCGTCGGGAGTCTCGATGAGCGGTTCGTTGTCGACTTCGCTGCTCCCGGCGAGACCTTCATCCAGCGCGGGGAGATGTGGCGTATCGTCGAGGTGGATGAGGAGGAGGAGCTCGTCGAGGTCACCCCGGTCGAGGACCCCGCTGGCGAGGTGCCGTCCTGGGTCGGCCAGGAAATACCGGTGCCTTACGAGGTCGCTCAGGACGTCGGCCGGCTCCGGGCGAAGTGTCGCGAACGGTTCGACGCCGGTACCACACGGGGTGAGGTCGCCGCGTGGCTCACGGAGGAGTACCCCACAAACGACCACACCGCCGAACAGGCGCTCGAGCGGGTCGAGCGCCACGACGCGTCGATGCCGGACGCTGACCGCATCGTCGCCGAGTTCCGGGGCAGCGAGGTCGTGCTCAACGCCACCTTTGGCCATCAGGTCAACGAGACTCTCGGGCGGGTGCTGTCGGCGCTGCTAGGCCAGCGGGCCGGCTCCTCGGTCGCGCTGGAGGTGGACCCATATCGCATCGAACTGGAGTTGCCGACCGGGCTGTCGGGCCACGACGCCGCGGCGCTACTTGAGAGTACGGATCCCGACCACCTTCGGAGCATTATCGAGTTGAGCCTGAAGAACGCCGACGCGCTGAAATTCAAGCTGGCACAGGTGGCGACGACCTTCGGCGCTCTGAAGCGCTGGCGGGGCCGCGGGAGCGCAGGTTTCGGGAAGGACCGGCTGCTTGAGGCGCTCCGTGACACTCCGGTGTACGACGAGGCCGTCCGAGAACTGCTCCACGAGGACCTCGACGTCCCGGGTGCGGCAGGCGTGCTCCGACGGGTCCAGTCTGGGGAGATAGCCGTCGAGACCGTCGGCGAGCGAACCCCTATCGGCCGCGGCGGGCGCTCCTCAGGGCGGGAGCTACTGGCTCCGGCGGAGGCCGATGCCAGTGTCGTCCGCACGGTTCGGGACCGACTCCAGGAGGACCGGGTACGACTGCTGTGTGTTCACTGTACGGAGTGGGAGCGCACCACCCAGGTCAAGCGGGTCCCCGACAGCCCGAAGTGTCCGAACTGCGGCTCGACCCGGGTGGCCGCGCTCAACCCATGGGCCGAGGAGGTTGTCGACGCCGTCCGAGCAAGCGAGAAGAGCGAGCAACAGCGCGAGCAGACCCGGCGCGCCCACCAAGCGGCCAACCTTGTTCAGGCCCACGGTCGCCAGGCAGCGGTCGCGCTCGCGGCCCGGGGGGTCGGTCCACAGACTGCGGCCCGAGTGATCGCCAAGCTCCGCGAGGACGAGGAGGAGTTCTACCGTGACATCCTCGAACAGGAGCGCCGCTACGCCCGAACCCGCTCGTTCTGGGACTAGAGGGACACGGTTTCGTCGAACCCCTTCGAGACGGAGTCGACGGCGCCGTCGGCGACTGCGGGGTCGAACGTGGCCAGCAGCAGCCCGTCCTCGGCAGTAATTCGCCTGCGGAGTGTGCCTACGAACCGCAGCGCCGGGTCGAGCCCCGTGTAACCGAGCACGTCCGTCAGCGATACCACTCCGAGACGGTAACACTCGTGGTCGAACCTCTCGAAACACTCGGCTAGCCGGGCGCTGGCCGCGGTCAGGTCCGCCGGCGTGGGGACGGTGGCTACGTAGGGCTCCGGCGAGCCGATTCCGGTGGCGTCGATGACTGCCAACTGCCCGGGATCGAGGCTGGCGCCGGCCCGCCTGAGCGCGCCCCCCGTGGCGGCGGGGTCGGTAGCGGTGGCGACGACGGCCACCGCATCGTCGCCGTCCGCCAGCAATTCCAGCGCGGTCCTGCGGGTGCGGCTGTCCGGGCCGGTGAGAAGCAGTGCCGTCCCGTCCGGTACCCACCCCGGCGACGTTATATCGAGATCGTACCCCATCGGTAGCTCAGGCGCGTGTCCACTAATCCCTGATTACTGGTACCATGTAGCTCGGCATACAAGTATCTCCGGGCCCGAGGGCCACCGCGCGCCAGAGGCGATGAGCGTGGAGAACGGGGGTCGAGCCCGCTCAGCAGTCGGTCTAGCTGGCACGGAACTGGCCTGTTTTCAGGACCTGAAACTGCCTTAATAAGGGGAGTTTCCCGTCCTGAAACCCCTCAAGGGGGGCTTTAGTGGGACGTTACCATGGACGGGTGATGGCAGTCCAGGAATCAGCCGCCAGAAACGATCGAGAGGAAGAGTGCGTGGAGTGCGAGCGGACGACCCCCCACGGGGTGAATATCCGCATCGTCGACGAGAGCAACAGCGGTTCCACGAAGTACGCTCGCGAGCCGTACCGCATCGCCACCTGTCAGGTTTGCGGCACGGAGCGGGCCCAGCGGATGAACGACGCCTGACTGGGAGATGGGAGCCTTCGCAGGCCACACCACCAGTCGGTGACCGCGCGTCGCGGCCCCCTGGGGGACGAGGCCGGGCGCCCGAATGAACGTCCTGTGGGGGACACTCGTTCTCTCGTTCTCGACCGCGTAGCCGCGCTATCGGCGGGCAGAGCGGTCGATTCGCTCGCGAGCTCGCTCGAAGTCCCCCGCGCCAATACGAATCTCGCCGGCCCGCTCGTTGGCCGTCGCGGGGCCGTGCTCGTCGGCGAACTCCCGGATGGCCAGCATCGACGCCGTCCGCAC
>CAZLOO010000023.1:0-15056 GCA_964561055.1 uncultured Halobacteriales archaeon | reverse complement strand
CCCTGGTTCTGCGCCTGTGCCTCGAAGTACGACTCGTCCTCGGCGATAAAGAACAGCGCCTCGAACTTCGTGTTCTGGTGGAGACGCTGTTCCGTGGAGGGGTTGTATGAGGCGTACCTCTGGTCGGTGAACTCGGTGTACTTGGCGCGGCTGACGAACGTCAGCTCCGGCAGCCGCTGGAACTCGAGCTGGCGGAGCCGCTCGACCCGGGCGGCCGAGCGAGCGAGCACCTTCCGTAGCTCCGAACGATTTAGCCCGTCGGAGCTGTCGATCGACAGCTCTTCATCGTACCAGTAGCCGGCCTCCCACCCGATTCGGTCGCTGTCCGGGTCCGGCCGGGTCTGGCTATTGGCGCCGTCGGCTGCCGTCGATGACGGATCGGTTGCCTGTCCGGTCGTCTCCATAACACCCCCTGGCGCGGCGGCGAGCGCGGACGCCGGGCCGACGAAAACCAGCAGCGCGACGAACGCAACGACGCCCGCACGGAGGACTGCAGAGCGGCGCATACCTGATTGCGGGCCGGCACGGTCAAAAACCTCCGGGACTCCACCCGACACAACGGTTTTCGGCGCTCGGACGCTACGATGAGTATGGTCACGCTCGAACCGGACAGCGCTGCGCTCGTCGTCGTGGACATGCAGAACGGGTTCTGCCACCCCGATGGGAGCCTATACGCCCCCGGGAGTGAGGCGGCCATCGAGCCGGTGGCCGACGCCGTCGCCCGCGCCCGCGAGGCCGGCGTCCAGGTGGTGTTCACCCGGGACGTCCATCCGCCAGAACAGTTCGAGGGGAACCACTATTACGACGAGTTCGACCGCTGGGGCGAGCACGTCCTCGAGGGGACCTGGGAGGCCGAGATCGTCGAGGAACTCCCGGTCAAGGATGACGACCACGTCGTCGAGAAGCACACCTACGACGCGTTCCACGAGACGGAGCTGGACGGCTGGCTCTCGGCCCGCGGCATCGACGACCTGATGATCTGTGGCACCCTCGCGAACGTCTGCGTACTTCACACTGCCGGCAGCGCCGGCCTGCGGGACTACCGGCCGGTGCTTTTGGAGGACGCCGTCGGCTGCATCGAGGACGCCCACCGCGAGTACGCGCTGGAGCACGCGGAGTTCCTGTTCGGCGAGGTGGTTCCTTCGGCGGACGTGTCGTTCGCCTGAACCAGCGTCAGAGGCATACCGCCGGAGCCGATTGAGGCGGTATGGGCAAGCGGCTGTTCGTCAGCGTGGATTGTAGCCCGCTCGCGGACGCCATCGCGGCCGTCCAAGAGCCGTTCGTAGACGCCCCGGGGCTCCGAACCACCGACGCCAGCCAGGCACACCTCACCCTGAAGTTCCTCGGTGACACCCCCGCCGGCCGGGTTGAGGAGCTGACCGACACGTTGGAGTCGGCGGTCGCCGACGCCGCTGTCGGCCCGGTTGAGGCACACCTCGCCGGCTACGGCGTGTTCCCAAGCCTGGAGTACATCAGCGTCGTCTGGCTTGGAGTTGAGGACGGGAGCGAGAAGCTGGGACGTCTCCACGACGCCGTCGAGGACAGGATGACGGCACTGGGGTTCGACCCGGAGGAGCATGAGTTCACGCCGCACGTCACTATCGCGCGGATGGACCACGCCGCCGGAAAGGAACACGTCCAGCAGGTCGTCCGCGAGCGCGACCCGGAGGTCGGGCGGCTGAGCGTCGATGGGCTCTACCTTACCGAGAGCACGCTCACTGACGACGGGCCGGTGTACGACCATATCGCCAGCGTGTCGCTATAGCGTGCACGTCCCGACGGAGTTTTGACCCGCGCTGGCACAACCAGTGGCATGGAGCTGGAGGCGGTCCCCGGCGTCGGGGAGAAGACCGCCGAACGGCTACGGTCACTGGAGGCCCCTGAGCGGGCCCTGGCGGAAGGGGACGTGGCCGCGCTGGCCCGGGCACCCGGCATCTCCGAGGGCCGGGCCGCCCGCATCGCCCGCAACGCCATCCGGGCCCGCCACGGGGAAGAGGACCGGTTCCTCCGGACCGACCGGGCGAGGGACATCTACGAGTCGGCGCTGTCGCTGCTGAAGGAGCGGGCGGTCACGGGCTACGCCGAACGGCGCCTGGAGACGTTCTATCCCTCGACCGCCAACTCGCGCATCGAGGAGGCCCGCGAGTTCGCCGAGCGGGCTGCCGGCCGGGAGCCGGACCCCGCCGTTCTGGAGGCCCTAGAGGGGTGTGGTCCGCTGGTTGAGCCGAGCGGCCTCCGGGTGCGGGACCGCTGTCTGGCGACCGGGGACGCCGAGACGTTCGCCCGCGCGGAAGCGGCGTTCCCCGAGCTGAGCGTCGAACTCGTCGACGACGCCCGCGGGCTGGCGGAGCTGGCTCGGGGGTACTCGACAGTGATCGCGCTGGACGAGAGCTACGCCGGGCTGGATATTGACGGAGACGTGCAGGTGATCCCGGAGCCCGAGGAGCGCGTCGAGGAGATCGCCCCCGAACGGCTGCTGGCCTTCTTCTCGTGCAACCGCGAGCGCCTGGAGGCTGCCGCGGCCGTCCACGAGGCCGCGGGGATGGAGCCGGCCTGTGACCTCGCCGCCCTCCGAGACGCGCTGGATCGTATCGACGAGGACGGCAGCGTGCTCGGCAACGAGGAGCTTGAGCGCCTGCGGACGGCGGTAGACGACCTGGATGCGGCGGTGTCGATGGCGGAGAACGCCGCCAACGACCACCTCCGGACGGCCATTCAAAAACGGGACGTCACGATCGAGGGGGCGGACCTACTGTCGCTGGTCGAGCAGGGCGCCCGGGTGGACTCCCTGCTAGACCGAGAGCTGGCCGACGAGTTCGCCGAGGCAGTTACCGCCGCTCGCGAACGGCTGAAGGACGCGCTCGCCGTGGACGGCTACGACGCGCTCTGTGAGTCCGTGTTCGCCGACGAGACGATGTTCCCCGTCGAGCGCCAGGACGAGGCCGTTTCCCGGCTGCGAACGGAGCTGACCGCGGCCCGGGACCGAACGGCTGCAGAGCTGAAACGGTCCCTGGCGGCGGACTTGGCGGCGCTACGCGAGCCGGTGGAGGCGCTCGTGGCGGCGGCGCTGGAGCGAGATGTTGAGCTCGCTGTCGCCCGGTTCGCGGCGGACTTCGACTGTACGATGCCGACCTTTGGGGGCAGCGGCGTCGCCATCGGGGGGGGCCGCTCCCCGCTATTGGACGTCCCCTTCGAGGACGTAGAGCCGGTCGACTACACCGTCGAAGGGGTGGCGCTGCTGTCGGGGGTGAACAGCGGCGGAAAGACCTCCACCATCGATCTCGTGGGGCTGGTAGTCGTTCTCGCGCAGATGGGGCTGCCGGTGCCCGCGGACAGTGCTCGTCTGGAGCGATTCGACGCGCTCCACTATCAGGCCAAGAGCCAGGGCACGCTCGACGCGGGCGCCTTCGAGGCCACTCTCCGGGAGTTCGGCGAGCTCGTGACCGGGGAGGGCAACCGGCTGGTGCTGGTGGACGAGCTGGAGTCGATAACGGAGCCGGGCGCCAGCGCGAAGATCATCGCCGGCATCCTGGAGGCGCTCGCCGAGGACCGCGCGACGGCGGTGTTCGTCTCTCATCTCGCCGGGGGGATACGCGACGCGGCGGGCTTCGACGTGCAGGTAGACGGTATCGAAGCAGTCGGGCTGGAGAACGGGGAGCTCGTCGTTGAGCGCTCGCCCGTCAAGGGGCTGTTGGCGCGCTCGACGCCGGAGCTCATCGTCGAGAAGCTCGCCGAGAGCGAGGCCGACGACGGCTTCTACCGCGAGCTACTGGGGAAGTTCGACGGGTAGCGTGCCGTATATCCCCACGGGGGTCCTGCGACCCGTATGAGCGAGCCGGAAATAGACCTCCGCAGCGACACCGTTACGCGGCCGAGCCCGGAGATGCGCGAGGCCGCCCGGGATGCCCCGGTCGGCGACGACGTGTACGGGGAGGACCCTACGATAAACGAGCTCGAGTCTCGCGTGGCGGAGCTGCTGGGGTTCGAGGACGCACTGTTCGTCCCGACGGGGACGATGGGCAACCAGGTGGCGGTTCGCACCCACACCGAGCGCGGCCAGGAGCTACTGTGCGAGCGCGAGAGCCACGTATACAAGTGGGAGCTGGGCGGCATCGCCCAACACTCTGGGGTGCAGGCCCGCACCCTCAACGGCGGCGATCGGGGAGTCATCACCCCCGAACAGGTCCGTGAGGGGTTCGTCCCGAGCGACGGCCACCGGGCGGGCACCGGCCTGCTGGCGCTGGAGAACACCCACAACACCCGCGGCGGTATCGCCATCGCGCCGGAGGACATCGACGCCGCCGCTGGCGCCGCCCACGACCTCGGCGTGCCGGTTCACCTCGACGGAGCGCGGTTAGCCAACGCCGCCGTAGCACACGATGTCTCCCTCTCCCGGATGACCCGCAAAGCCGACTCCGCGATGACCTGTCTCTCGAAAGGGCTGGGCGCGCCGGTCGGCTCCGTGCTCGCGGGGGGCGAGGAGTTCATCAAGCACGCCCATCGCAACCGGAAGCTGTTCGGTGGCGGGATGCGCCAGGCCGGCGTCGTCGCCGCTCCGGGCCTGCTCGCGCTTGAGAACGTCGGCCGGTTAGCCGAGGACCACGCGAACGCCCGCCTGCTGGCGGAAGGACTGGCCGATCTGCCGGGGCTGTCCCCACGCGAACCGGAGACGAACATCGTGCTCGTGGACACGGAGGAGCCGGCCGAGTCGTTTCTCGCGCGCTGTTCGGAGGTGGGCGTCGGCGGCGTCGCCTTCGACGACCATCTCGTGCGGTTCACCACCCACCTGGACGTTGACCGGGCGGACGTGGAGGCGGCGCTGGAGCGGATCGCCGAGATCGCTTAGCGCCCTCGGTTCACGCCCTCCTGGAACGCCAGCACCGTCCGGCGCAGGAGAAGGTACACCCCGAGGACGAACAGGAATACCAGCAGCAGGAACCCAACGAGGACAGGGTCGAAGCTGATGCCGAACACCGTCGCCATACCCACACGGGGGCGGCTCGGCGCAAAACCGTTTCGACCCCGTCGCTCAAACGCCCGTTTGAGCCTCCAGCGGTTATAAACTCCTCCCGCCACTCCGACCGAATGCAGGTTTCCCTGCACGGCCCTCCGAGCGAGTCCCTCCACCCCCTCCCCTACTCGTTCCCCTCTTCGAGGTCGAACCGTTCGAGGAGCGTCCCATCCGGTTCGATCAGTCGCCCGGCCAGCGGGTTCAGTTGCAACTCCGCGTGGGACGGGCGGTGCCACCGCGGGTCAGCGTGGCTCCCCGGGTTGAGCACCGGGGGATCGCCCGCTCGCACCGAGGGCCTGTGTGAGTGACCGACCAGCACCAGGTCCGCCTCCCGCTCGCGGCCGAACAGCCCCAGTGCCGTGTCCGAGTGTTCGTGGCCGTGGGCCATCGCGAACCGGTAGCCACGGAACTCGACCGTCCGGGTGGCGGGGAGGCGCTCGCAGACGGCTGGAGGGTCGTTGTTACCGTAGACGGCGGCGAAGCGGTCGGTCTCGCACTCGAAGGCGTCGAGCACGGCCTCGGTGAGGAAGTCTCCACAGTGACAGACGAGGTCGGCGGCTCGGACCGCCTCCAGGGTCCGCCCCTCCATCCGGTGGTCGCGGCGAGCGTGGGTGTCCGAGAGGACGACGACAGCGGGGTTCATGTGGGTCGTAGGTGAGGAATCGTGAAAAGCACCCCGAGGCGGCAGGCATTTACTGACCCCCCGAATGTGTCCCATCGATGGCAAGCAGCAAGTCAGTCGTCATCGCCGCCCTCATCGCGAACGGAGCGATCGCGGTTCTGAAGTTCATCGGGTTCACGCTGACCCAGAGCCCGGCTATGCTGTCGGAGACGTACCACTCCATCTCGGACACGGGCAATCAGGTGCTGTTGCTCGTGGGGCTGCGCTACAGCGGCCGTGATGCCAGCCGCCAGCACCCGTTCGGCTACGGGAAGGCACAGTTCTTTTACTCGTTTTTGGTGTCCGTGCTCCTGTTTGGGATCGCCGGCTGGGAGGCCGCCAAACATGGGCTCGACGCCATCCTCCACCCCCACAGCTCCGAGATCGGCGAGGCAACGCTCCCCCTTACCTCCATCACCTTTCCGGGAATCTACGTCAACTACGCCGTCCTGTTAGGGGCTATCGTCTTTGAGGCGTACGCGCTGAAGAAGGCCTACGCCGGATTGAGCAAGCAGATGGACGAGAACGATTGGGACACGCTGCGGGAGGCGTTCCGTAAGACCAGTGACGTCACCACCTTGACGGCGTTCACCGAGGACACAATCGCGATGGCCGGCGCCGGGCTGGCGCTGTTCGGGGTGTTCCTCAGCCGCCAGACCGGCAATCCGCTGTTCGACGCGGTAGCCTCCTTCCTCATCGGGTTAATGCTGATGGGGTTCGCGGTGGCGCTGGCCTGGGAGAACAAGCGGCTGTTACTGGGCGAGAGCATGCCCACCGAGGACGAACGGCCCCTCCGGGAGATCATCCGCTCGGTCAGTGGCGTCGAGCATATCGACGACTTCCGGACGGTGTACTTCGGGCCGGAGGCGGCGCTGCTCACCGCTGACGTCAGCTTCGTCTCGGGACTGGAGACCCACGAGATCGACCAGCGCATCACGGAGATCGAGAACGCAATCATGGAGCGCCAGTCGGATATCAAGAAAGTGTACATCGAGCCCGGGCGATGACGCCGGCCCCGCGGGAGCTTTTTACTCGCTGGCGCGCTACCACCTACTATGTCCTCGCGTGACAACCCGTTCCGGGACATCGAGCGGCTGTTCGAAGAGATGAACGAAGGGCTGCGCGCGTTCGACACCGGCGAGGACGTGCCGGCGGACCTCGTCGAGACTGAGGAAGAGTACGTCGCCGTGTTCGACCTGCCGGGGTATGAGCGGGACGCCGTCGACGTGCAGCTGGCCGACAGGACGCTGACGGTGAGCGCCGAGCGCGATACCGACCGGGAGGGTGAGTACGTCCGCCAGGAGCGCTCGGGCGGCTCCGTCTCCCGGACCCTCAGCCTGCCGTCGGTCGTCGAGGTGGGGGCTACCAGCGCCACCTACGAGAACGGGGTGCTGACGGTGAGGCTTCCCCGCCGGACGGGCGGCAACGGGGAGTCGATACCCATCGAGTGAGTCACGATAACTCCTGACAGGGAGTAAGTCGGGCGCTACGGGGCTCTCGTAAGCCTTCTGGCGACAGCCGTTTACAACCCGGCGGCGTATCTGGAGGCATGGAGCGGAGACGGTACCTGGAACTGGCAGGCGCGACGGCAGCCGCCGCTCTCGCGGGCTGTATGGGCGGCAGCGCGACCGGCACGTTGGCGACACGGGTGAGCGACCAGCCCGGCGATATCGGCGACTTCGAGAGCGTCGTGGTCACCATCTCGGAGCTTCGTACCCGGCCCGTCGACGAGGAGGACGAGGCCGAGGAGACGACCCGCAGCGTCGATGCGGAGGCGGATTTGGTCGAACTCCAAGAGGAAAACTCGGCGCTGGTCAGCGAGGTGGAGCTCGAGACCGACGAGTACCAGTACCTGAAGCTGGGAATCGACTCCGTCGAGGCGACGCTCGAGGACGGTAGCGACGCGACCGTGACCACCCCCGGTGAGGCGCCGCTGAAATTCAACACCACCTTCGAGATCCGGGAGGGCGAGACGACGACGTTCACAGCGGACTTCACCCCCGTCCAGCAGGGGGCAACCGGCCGCTACGTGCTCCAGCCGGTCGCCGAGGAGACCACTGTCAGTTACGAGGGCGATGGCAATGGCGAGGAGACAGGATAGTGCCAGCAGGGGGTATCGCGCGCGACCGCCGGACGGGGAGTGAGCAGTTCTTTTAGTCGTCGGGTTGTTCCACGCGATATGAGCGAGTACGACCCCGCCGCCATTGAGGCGAGGTGGCGCCAGCGGTGGCAGGACGAGGGGACCTACGAACCGGACCCAGAGGACGGGGAGGACCCTACGTTCATCACTGTCGCCTACCCCTACCCCAGTGGCGGGATGCATATCGGCCACGCCCGGACGTACACCGTCCCGGACGTGTACGCCCGCTACAAGCGCCTCCAGGGTGAGCAGGTGCTGTTCCCGATGGCCTGGCACGTCACCGGCACGCCCATTATCGGTGCCGTTGAGCGCCTGAAGAACGAGGAGCCCGAGCAGATGAGCGTCCTCCGGGACACATACAACGTCCCCGAGTCCACCCTGAAGGATCTGGAGACGCCGATGGGCTTTGCCCGCTACTTCATTGAGAACCACTACAAGCGCAACATGAAGGCGCTGGGGCTGTCGGTGGACTGGCGCCGGGAATTCACCACTAACGACGACCGCTACTCGCAGTTTATCTCCTGGCAGTACGAGACCCTCCGCGACCGGGGCTGCCTGGAGCGCGGGCTCCACCCGGTGAAGTACTGTACCAACGAACACCAGCCAGTCACCACCCACGACCTGCTGGAGGGCGAGGAAGCGGAGTTTCAGGAGTACAGCCTCATTCGGTTCGAACTCAACGACGGCACGATCGTCCCCATGGCTACCCTTCGACCGGAGACGGTGCGCGGGGTGACAAACGCCTTCGTTGACCCCGATGGCGAGTACGTCCGCGCGACCGTCGACGGGGAACCGTGGCTGGTGAGCGAGGAGGCCATCGGGAAGCTCGAACTCCAAGAACGGGAGATAGAGATCATCGAGCATGTTGACGGGGCGTCGCTGGTCGGCGAGCGTGTCGCCAATCCTGTCACCGGCGAGGACGTGCTCATCCTGCCGGCCACCTTCGTGGACACGGACAACGCTACTGGGGTCGTTATGTCCGTCCCGGCCCACTCCCCGGACGACTACGTCGCCCTCCAAGAGGTGAAGGCCAACGCCGACCGGCTCACCGAGTACGGCATCGACCCCGCCGAAGTGGCGGCCATCGAGCCGGTACCCATTCTCGCCGTCGAGGGGTACGGGGAGGTCCCTGCGCGCGACGCCGTCGAATCCTACGGCATCAACAGCCAGGACGACCCCGCGCTGGAGGAGGCCACTCAAGAGCTGTACAACCGCGAGTTCCACGAAGGCGTGCTCGACGACGAGTACGGGGAGTTCGCGGGCAGCACCGTTGAGGACGTCCGTGAGGAGTTAGGGGCGTTCTACCGCGAGCAGGGCGCCTTCGACGCGATGTACGAGTTCTCCGAGGAGGTGGTCTGCCGGTGTGGCGGCGCCGTCGAGGTCGCCGAGCAGGAGACCTGGTTCCTGCGGTATAACGACGCCGACTGGAAGGAAGTGGCTCACCGCGCTGTCGAGCGGATGGAGCCGATCCCGGCGGGCACCCACGAGCAGTTCGACCACACCATCGACTGGCTCAACGAGTGGCCCTGCATCCGCAACTACGGGCTGGGCACCCGGCTGCCGTGGGACCGCGACTTCGTCATCGAGCCGCTGAGCGACTCCACGGTGTATATGGCCTACTACACTATCGCCCACCGGCTCGACGACATTCCCGTCGATGACCTGGACCGGGAGTTCTTCGATGCGCTGTTCTACGGCCCCGACGCAGTCGAGGAGCCTGATCCGCGGGCCCTGGAGCTGCGCGAGGAGTGGCGCCACTGGTACCCGGTGGACTGGCGCTGCTCGGGTAACGACCTGATCCGAAACCATCTCACTTTCTACCTGTTTCACCACGCCAAACTATTCGACGAGGACAACTGGCCCGGCGGCATCACCACGATGGGGATGGGGCTGCTGGAGGGGGAGGCGATGTCCTCCTCGAAGGGCCACGTCGTGCTGCCGGCGGAGGCCATCGACGAGTACGGCGCGGACACGGTACGATTCTTCCTACTGAACGCCGCCGAGCCGTGGCAGGACTACGACTGGCGCGACGACCTGGTTGGCGACACCCGTGACCAGCTGGAGCGGTTCCACGACCGCGCGATGCGCATCGCCGGGCAGGACGCCCCCGACGAACAGCCTGACCTCGAGCGCATCGACCGGTGGCTGCTGGCGAAGCTCCAGGCCACCATCGAGACCGCTACGGAGGCGATGGAGCGCTTCGAGACTCGCACAGCCAGTCAAGCCGCCTTCTACGGCTTCGAGGAACACCTGCGCTGGTACCGCCGGCGGGCCGACACCGACCGGCCGGCAGCCCGCTGGACGCTCCGGCAGGTGCTGCAGGCGCGGGTGCGGCTGCTAGCGCCGTTCGTCCCCTTCCTGGCCAACGAGCTCCACGAGGAGCTGACCGGCGAGCCCGCCCGCGAGTGGCCCGCTGTCGACGAGGCGTTCGTCGATCCCGCCGTCGAGCGCGAGGAGCAGCTGGTGGTGGAGCTAACCGATGACGTCCGGGACATCGTAGAGGTCATTGACGAGGACCCTGACCGCATCCGGATATTCGTCGCCGCCGACTGGAAGTACGACGTCTTCGAACAGGTCCTCAAGACCGGCGCCGACGTCGGCGCGGTGATGGGTGAGCTGATGAGCGACCCCGCGATGCGCGAGCATGGGGACGCCGCCAACGAAGTGGCCGCGGATCTGGTGGAATTGGCCCGCAGCCGCGACAAGGAGACGCTCGGCCTTCTGGCGGAGATCGACGAAGAGAGAGTGTACGCCACCGCCGAGTCGTTCCTCGCCCGGGAGTTCGGCGCCGAGGTATCGATTGAACATGAAGAAGGTGCTGACCACGAGCGCGCCGCGACCGCCCGGCCGTTCCGTCCGGCCGTCCTCATCGAGTAGGCCCGCGCACGGCTTATGACTTCTCGGAGCCTTCATCCGATCATGAGCGACAGCGAGAGCGACGACCGCCGGCCCCTGCTCCGGACAGTGAAGCCGACCAGAATCCCTCGCCCGAACTCCGGCATGAACGCCATCGGCTGGGGGATTTTCCTCGGGATGGGAATCGTCCTGTTGCCGCTGGCCCCTTTCATTCTCATTGCCTGGCTGTTCAGCAAGCTGTTCGCCCGGGCGGACCCGCGCGACCCAGAGTAGGATCAGCCGAACACGTGTGCGTCGTCGGGGTCGAACCCGAGTGTGATCGCTCCCGACGGTGGATCGCCAGTACGAAGCGTGAGCCGCCGACCAGCCCACTCCAGGTGGACGCGGCTGGCCGGGCCGAGGAACTCCGCGCTGGTCACCGTCGCCGACAGTTGGTTGGCACCCGCCCCGACCCGGAGGTGCTCCGGGCGGACGCAGAACGCCACCCGCTCGCCCGGGCGGGCATCCGTCTCTACCCGAAGCCGGCCGTCCGCGACCGCGACCGTCGCGACCTCCCCGTCGCGCTCGAGCACCTCCCCCTCGAATAGGTTGTTGTTGCCGACGAACTCCGCGACGAACCGCGTCGCTGGACGGCGGTACACCGCCTCAGGAGGACCCACTTGCTCAACGGCGCCGTCGTCCATCACCGCGACGCGGTCGGACACCGCCAGCGCCTCCTCCTGGTCGTGGGTGACGTACACCGTCGTGATGCCGAGTTCGGTCTGTATCTCCCGGACCTGGAGGCGGAGCCGCTCGCGGAGCTGTGCGTCGAGCGCGCTCATCGGCTCGTCCAGCAACAGTAACCGCGGCCCCGGCGCCAGCGCGCGCGCCAGCGCCACCCGCTGACGCTGGCCGCCCGAGAGTGCCTCGGGGTCGCGCTCGCCGAAGTCGCCCATGTCCACCAACTCCAGCAGCTCCGCCACCCGCTCGTCGCGGGACACCCCGCCAGGTGGGTCGGCGAACCGCAGCCCGTAGGCGACGTTCTCGGCGACGGTCATTGTTGGGAACAGTGCGTAGTTCTGAAACACGACCCCGACGTCGCGCTCCTCCGGAGGGACCCCCGCGACGTTCTCGCCGGCGATGGCGACCGACCCTGCCGTGGGCGATTCGAAGCCCGCGATCAGCCGAAGGGTCGTGGTCTTCCCGCAGCCGGAGGGGCCGACGAGCGTGAAGAACTCGCCAGGCCGGACGGTTAGCTCCAGCCCCGACAGCGCCGTCGTCGGACCGTACGCCTTGCGGACGCCGTCTAGACGCACCTCAGAGTTCACGCACGAACCCCCCGAACCGCTCGATAACCAGAAAGCTGAGGCTCGTCACCGCCAGCAGCACCACTCCCATCGCGGTCGCCGGGCCAAGCCGCCGGCCGACGTAGCGCTGAACGGCCACCGGCATCGTATAGCTATCCGTCCCCGAAGCGAGAATGACGGTAGCGTCGAACTCGCCGACGGAGATCGCGACGACGAACGCGGCGCCAGCGACCACCCCCGGCCACGCGATCGGGAGTTCTACGTCCACTAGCGCCCGGGCGCGGCTGGCACCTAGGCTGCGGGCCGACTCCACCAGACGGCGGTCGATACCGTCCAGTGCCGGTCCGACCGTCCGGGTGACGAACGGGTAGGCGCCGACGGCGTGGGCTGCGATCACCGCGAACGCGCCGGTAGCAGTGATCCGCCAGCCGGCGACCTCCACCCCGAACACCAGCCCCCGGAGCAGGCCCAGGCCGACGACGATGCCCGATACCGCGAACGGCGCCATTGCCAGCGCGCCCACCAGCGACCCGCCGCGGCTCCGCTCGCCGGTGAGGACGGCGACGGTCACCCCCATCGGCACCGCCAGCACAAGCGCGCCGGCGGCGAAGGCCAGCGAGTTACGGATGGCCGTCAGCGGCTTCACTTGGAACTGGGCGCCGGTGGCCTGTCGCTCCACAAGGAACGCGTAGTTCGCCAGCGTGAGCCCGTCCGGCCCGGTGACGCTCGCCAGCACCATGCTCGCCAGCGGGCCAATGAACAGCACTAGCGCGACGGCGGCGTAGCCGGCGACCACCAGCCGGGCCAGCACCGCGCCGGGCGTCAACTCCTCCGGGAGGAGCGGCCGGCGGGGCTGTGGGCGCGCCCCGCGGCTCCCCCGTTCGCGGCGCTCGTAGCGGATGTAGGCGTACGTTATCCCGAGCGACAGCAGCGTCTCGACGGCCGCCAGCGCCGCCGCGCCGGTGTATTCCAGGTTCTGTACCTGTGAGAACACAAACACTTCAACGGTGGCCAGTTCGAATCCGCCCAGCGCCAGTACGATGGGGAAGGAGGCGAACGTGAACAGGAAGGTAAGCGTCGCGCCCGCAGCGATAGCTGGCAGGAGCTGAGGAGCGACGACATGGAGAAACGCCCACACCGGGCTGGCGCCGAGGCTACGTGCGGTCTCAACCATGCTCGCGTCAACCCCCTCCCAAGCGGCGGCCGTGATGCGGGCAACGAGCGGCGCGTTGTAGAAGGCGTGAGCCAGCAGTATTGCCTCTAGAGTGAACAGCAAGTCCAGCCGCCCCAAGCTGAGCGCGACGAGCGTCCGGTTGAGCGGGCCATTCGCACCGAACATGGCGACGAAGCCGATGGCGACCATGATCGAGGGGAGCACGAACGGGAGGATTGTCAGCGAGCGCAGCGTCCGGCGCCCGCGGAACTCGAAGCGTGCGAGAATCCACGCCGCCGGCAGACCGATCGCGACGCTAAGCACCGTCGACAGCGCCGCCTGGTAGGCGGTAAAGCCGATGATGCCGACCCGGCCGGTGGCGGTCACAGCGGCGAACTCCCACAGCCGCCCGGGGTCGTTCGCCAGCGCCGCGAGGAAACCGCGCGGATCCGCGAGTAGCCCGGCGACCCACCCAGTGAAGAACGGGTCGGTGAGTACCTCGGCCAGCGGCGAGAGCGTGAACTGGCCGTCCACGACTGCCGCCTCCACGAACACGGTCGCCACGGGGTAGTAAAAGACGGCGACCAGCACCAGCGCCGTCCCCAGCGCGGCCGCTCGGAGAGCGTTGCGCTCGATGGCTCGCCGGAGCCGCCGGCTACTTCGAGGCGAACTGTCGCTCCCAGTCCTCGATCCAGCCACTGAGGTTCCCCTTCAGTTGGTCGTATGTGAACGTGACGGCTTCCGGCGGCTCCTTCGCGTACTGGGCGTAGTCCTCGGGCACCTGCGCGTCGGTGGTCGCCGGGAAGGCGACGTTACGGACGGCGATACCCCCCTGTATCTCCGGGCGGAGCACGAACGACATGAACTCCCGGGCCAGCTCCGGCTGGTCGGTGTCGGCGAACGCCGCCATCCCCTCCGGATTGGCGTACCCCTGGTCGTTGAGGAAGCGTATCTGGTGCTCGGCGAGGTCCTCGTTGGCGCGGCTGGCAAACACTTGGTCGGTGGAGTAGGAGACCACCATCGGGGCCTCCTCGTTGGAGTAGGCGGCGTAGGCATCCGACCACGCCCCGAGTACGCGTACCCCGTTGTCTTGGAGCGCCGACCAGTAGTCGAGGTAGCCGTCCTCCCCCTTCGCGTCGATGGTGTGCAACAGGAACGCCCGCCCGGTCGCCGAGGAGGCAGGGTTCTGGGCCAGCAGATCCCCCTCGTAGGCCGGCTCCAGCAGACCGTCGAACGTCTCCGGCGCCTCAAACTCTCCGCCGGCCAGCGAGTTGTACACGAGGCTGATATAGCCGGTGTCGTAAGGGATCGCCCGTCCGTCCGGGTCGAACGACAGCGACTGCTTCACGCTCTCGGTGTCCACGTCGCCCGCCGCGGCGAACAGCGCATCGGCCTCCAAGTTCTCGTCCAACCGGACCAGCGTGTCCGGGTTCAGCCCGACGTACACGTCCGCCTCAATGTCCACGTCAGCATTGCGCCGCTCAAGGTAATAGTTGATCTCGTTCTCCGGGGTCTGGTAAACGAGCGTGGCGTCGAACTCCGACTCGAACTCGCTTTTCAGCCAGCTACCGGGACTGGTTGACGGGGCATCTACGAACGCGCTGTACGTGGCGACGACCAGCGTTCCCCCACCGCTGTCGGTCGTCGTCCCGGCCGGAGTGTCCGTGCCGGTCGCTGTCCCGGGGTCGGTCGTCGTCTCCGTCGTGCCGTCGCCGGTGCGCCGGGCCGAACAGCCCGCCAGCACCGCGACGCTGGCGCCCGCGCCCGCCAGGAACGCTCGTCGTTGCATGAATCGGTTGTTCCACCCGGTGGTAGGTAAGCCCAGCGGTCCCGTGGCACCGCTCTCCGTCGAAAAACGTGAGAATGGAGCGTTCAGTCCGCGCCGCCAGTCTCGATGGGGGCACCCACGAGGTTGCCCCACTCCGTCCAGGAGCCGTCGTAGTTGATGG
>CAZLOO010000022.1:0-15405 GCA_964561055.1 uncultured Halobacteriales archaeon | reverse complement strand
GTCGCGTTCGGGCCGATGGCCGTCGGCGCCGCGCTGGGGGACATCCTCCCGGGCTCCTGACTGGCTTTGACAACTGTTAAGCGGCGCGGGCGGCATCTCTCGAGCATGAGCCAGGAGCAACGGGCCGCCCGCAGCTGTGTCTCCTGTGGGATCAATATCTCAGGGATGAGCGTGGCGCGGTTCAAGTGCCCGGAGTGTGGCCACCAGCTGTACCGCTGCTCGAAGTGCCGCAAGCAGAGCAATCTCTACGAGTGTCCGGACTGTGGGTTCACGGGGCCATAACGATGGGGAAGGTCGCCGCCGTGCTGAAGGTGATGCCCCAGAGCCCCGATGTTGACCTGGACGCACTCCAGGAGCGTCTCGAGAAGTCCCTCCCTGAGGGCGCGAAAATCAACAACGTCGACCGCGACGACGTCGCCTTCGGTCTAATCGCTCTGCTCCCGACGGTCGTCGTGCCGGACGACGCCGGTGGCACGGACGCTGTCGAGGAGGCGTTCTCCGGCGTCGAGGGCGTCGAGTCCGTTGCTGTCGAGGAAGTCGGTCGGATCTGACGGCGGCTGAGGCGGCACCGCGTAGCGTGCGTTTTATACCGGCTACCGGCCAAGCAGCGTGTATGCCTAACTCCAACGGCCCGCTTCAGGGGAGCCGCGGGAAGCTGTCGAACGACCCCCGTGACCGGGGGACGTCACCGCCACAGCGTGCCGTCGAGCAGTTCGAACTCGGCGAGAAGGTCCACCTCGCACTCGATCCTAGCGTCAATGAGGGGCGCTTCCACCCCCGGTTCAACGGCCACACCGGCGAAATCGTCGGCGAGCAGGGCCGAGCGTTCAAGGTGCGCATCAACGATGGCGGCAAGCGCAAGACCCTCATCGCCCGCGCCGCCCACCTCCGACGCCAGGAATGACGATCTTCAAGGAGAAGGTCGAGGAGGAGTACCTCACCATCGCAGAGACCAAGGAGCTGCTGGCTGATATCGAGGCCGAGCGCGCCCTCGACGAGGAGCGGGAGATGCGCTACGAGCTCGCCCGTGCTATCGAGCACGTCAATCGGTTCGCCGAACTCGATCCCGCGGACTCTCGCGAGTTGGTCGCAGAGTTGGAGGAACTGGACCACGTCGACGAGCCCATCGCCTACAAGATAGCTGATCTCCTCCCCCGCAACCGTGACGAGCTGCGGGCGGTGTACGCGAAGGAGCGGTACAACCTCTCCGGCGACGAGCTCGACGAGATACTCGACGTCGTCGCGAAGTACGCCTGAGCACAGCCAGGCTATACTGACGCCCGGTTTTTAATAGGCCAGGCCCCTACCCCGGGGTATGACCGACGAGCACGACGCCCCCCGGGAGGCAGTGGTCCTCGACTACCTGCCGTTCGGCCGCCCGGACGACGATCGGTCCCGGGAGCAGAAGCCGACGCTCGTACACGCCCTCGACGAGGAATTCGGCCTCTTAGAGTGTACCCTCAGCGCCGACCGAGTGCTCGAGGCCGGTGACCGTATCGACTTAGACAGCGATCTGGTCGACACCACCCGGGAAATAGCGTACGATGACCTGACGAGCAACGCGCAAGAGAGCCTTCGGGCTGCCGTCGAAAGCGTCGTCAACGCCGACGAGCGCCGCTTCGTGGACTTCTATAACGACGCCCAGCCGATCACCACTCGGCTGCACTCGCTGGATCTCCTCCCAGGAATCGGAAAGAAGCTCCGGAACAACGTGCTCGACGAGCGTAAGCGCGGCCCGTTCGAGTCGTTCGCGGAAGTGAAAGAGCGCGTCGCTGGTCTCCACAACCCCCGGGAGGTCATTGTCGACCGCGTGATGGAGGAACTTCGCGAGGAGGAACTGAAGTACCGCTCGTTCGCCCGCTAGCCGCGGCGCTCACCGTCAGCCACCCGAATGGCGGAGAGCACCTCTCCGTGGGCGCGGCCGCTGGTGGCGACTAGACCCCGGTCGTCGTAGGACCAGCGCTCCCCCCTGAGGTTCGTCACCCGTCCACCCGCAGCCCGGACCATCCCCACGCCGGCGATGGTGTCCCACGGCCTCGTCTCCATGTTCGTCACCACCCCCTCAACGGCCCCGTCCGCGAGCAGCGAGAGGCTGGCTTGGGCGCTGCCGTACCGCGCTAGATCGTCAAACCGGGTGACGATCTCCCGGGCGAGGGCCGCGTACTCTCCGCGGCGGTCCCGTGGCCACCACATTGCCGGCACCACCCGGAACGTCTCAGGATCCGTCCGGTCGCTGGCGGTCACCGGTTCTCCATTTCGGGTGACGCCGCCGGGGCCGAGCCGGTAGCTGTCCCTCGTCGCCGGCAGGAGGTTCGCCGCCGCTACCGGCTCCCCGTCGACGACGCTGGCGACACTGGTCGCCCAAAGCGCCACCCCGCGGACGTAGTTATTCGTCCCGTCGATAGGGTCGACAACCCACGCCGGTCCCGTCTCCGGCACCGTCGTCCGCACCCCCTCAGTAGCCTCCTCGCCCACGACCGGCTCTTCGGGGAACGTCTCCCGAATGGTCGCAACGACCCGCTCCTGGGCCTCCCGGTCAATGCGAGTGACAACGTCCGTCTTGTTGGCCTTTGTCTCCACGTCAAGATCGTCCCGGAACGCCGACAGCGCGTGCTCACCCCCCGCCCAGGCGGCCGCCGAGGCTACCCGCGCCCGCTCGGTGTCCTCGTTCATAGTCCCACTGCCGGTGGCCGGGAGAAAGAGCCACCGGTCGGCAAGGGGAGAGTTTATGCCGGTCGCACACACATTTATGAATACGCTCCGTTGGTGTAGTCCGGCCAATCATATCGGCCTTTCGACACGATTCGGATGTCCGGTCGTGGGGGCCAGCCGATGACCGGGGTTCAAATCCCCGACGGAGCATTCGCGGCAAAGTACATGGCCACTGACTTTCTACCCAGTAGAATGTCCACAGGGACCTCGCTGCTGCTGGACCCCCACGTCCACAGCGAGGCGTCCTACGACGGCCATGAGCCGGTGGAGCTCATCCTCGAACACGCCGCCGACATCGGCCTTGATGCCATCGCTATCACCGATCACGACGTCATCCACGCCTCCCTGGAGGCCGTCGACCGGGCGACGGAGTACGGCATCGTCGCTATCCCTGGGGTGGAGGTTTCGACCCGCCACGGCCACCTGCTTGCGCTCGGAGTGGAGGAGCTACCCCCGGTGGGCGCGCCGTTCGGGGAGACCGTCGAGACCGTCCAGGCGATGGGCGGTATCGCCGTCGTCCCCCATCCGTTCCAGCGCAGCCGCCACGGCGTCGCTCGGCGTCGCATCACCGACTGCGACGCCGTCGAGGTGTACAACCCCTGGCTGTTTACCGGCTACCGCAACCGTCGGGCGCGCGCGTTCGCGGCCCGCAACGGCTACCCCGGGGTCGCCGGCAGCGACGCCCACCGGCTGATGAGTGTCGGCCGCGCCCACACTGAACTGCGCCTCGACGGGGCCTACCCGGATGCCGACGACATCGTGGCGGCGATACGCGACGGCGCTACCGCGGTCCACGGGCGCCGGGCCCCGCTCCACCGCAGCGCCGGCCACTACGTCCGTGGCGCGGTCCGGAAAACGGCCTACATCGCCCGTCGAGCGCCCGGCAGCGTCGTTGGTACCCTGCTGGGCTAGCGCGTGTTATCAACTGCCGCGCAACGGCTAATATCCGGGATAGCGTCGGTATCTCCGGCACACTATGGCAGCGATGACACCGTTCGACGAGATGGAGGAGTGGATGACCGGCATGCGACGCAACTTCGGCGTCCGTCGGCCCGCACTGGTCGGCTCTGTCGACGAGGATGTCCCGATAGCCGTCGGCGGGGACGTCACGATGACTGTCGAGCGGGACGACGATAGGCTCGTCGTGTACGCCAACCTGCCGGGTTCGAGCGCAGCGAAATCGACGCCTGCGTGGACGGCCGCGTGCTTGTCATCGAGGCCAGCCACGATACTGACGACGGGGGCGCCTCCCACTCCCGGTACGTTTCCGAGCGGTTCACCTTCCCGAGGGCGACATCGCGTTCGACGAGGCGACCGCCTTCCTCCCGCAAGGGCGTTCTAGAGGTCCACCTCCCCACGCTCGATACGGGAGAACTAGAACTCGGCTGCCGCATCGATATCGACTGATCCACACTCCGGCTGTGACCCGCGGTCTCTATCGATTCCGGATAGTCGCCGGTCCTACGCCCATTTTCCACCACTCGACGCCGTTATCTTCCCGGCTGCGACGGCGAAACAGTGTTAAGTACGGAGGAGTCGAACCCGAGTAACGGATGGCACGAAGGGACACCGCCACCGAGGGGGGTGGCACGGCGGAGTGGCGCCAGGCCGAGGAGGAGTATACCGACGAGGTCATCGGCGACGACACGCTGTCGGAGATGTTCGAGGCTTCCGCACAGCGGCACACGGACGCCGTCGCGCAGCGCTACAAGGGGGGTATTTATGACCGCTCGCTGGTCGCAGAGGGGGTGCTCCCCCGGGCGCCGCGGAGAGAGTATGCGGAGCTCTCCTACGGCGGGATGCACGACATCGTCACCAACCTGGCCGCCGGCTTCCGGGAGCTCGGGGTGGAGGCAGACGACCGGGTGGGAATTTTCGCTGATACGCGAATGGAGTGGGCACAGGTGGACTTCGCACTACTGGCGGCCGGGGGAGTCGTCACGACCGTCTACACCGAATCCTCGCCAAACAAGGTAGAGTATCTGCTCGACGATCCCGGCGCGAGCGGTGTCGTCGTCGAGAACGAGCGGCTCCTAGAGCGGGTGCTGGCCGTCGATGACAGCCTCGACCTGGAGTTCATAGTGCTGCTTGACGAGCCGACGGAGCACGGCGGCAGGGAAGACGTGCTTACGCTCGGTGAGCTCCATGAGCGAGGCCGCAAAGCGTTCGACCGCGAGACCTACGACGGTTGGGTGGCCGATCGGGAACTCTCTGATCTAGCGAGCCTCATCTACACCTCCGGCACCACTGGCAAGCCGAAGGGCGTGAGGCTGACACATGCCAATCTCCGGGCGAACGTGAACCAGCTCCGCAAGCGCGTCGGCCCGCGGCCGGACAAGGGCGACCTCCCGGTAGTGGACGAGGACTCCGTGCTGCTCTCTTTCCTCCCGCTGGCGCACGTGTTCGAGCGCACCGTCGGGCACTTCTTCTCGTTTGCCACTGGGGCGACCGTCGCCTACGCCGAGTCCGCGGACACGGTCGGGGAGGACATCAAGACGGTCAAGCCGACTATCGTCACCAGCGTCCCGCGGGTATACGAGCGGGTGTACGACGGGATGCGCGAGCAGGCCAGCGGCTCGGACGTCAGCGAGCGTATCTTCGACTGGGCGGTCGGGGTCGCCCGGGAGTATGCGCGGGCCGAGAACACCGGGTTCGGCCTGCGCGCCCGCCACGCTGTCGCCGACCGGCTGGTGTACAGCACGGTTCGCGAGCAGATGGGCGGCAACATCGACTTCTTCGTTAGCGGTGGCGGCACCCTGTCAAAGGACCTCCAGGAGCTGTTCTACGGGATGGGTCTCACTATCGCGGAAGGATACGGCCTTACGGAGGCCGCACCCGTCGTCACCTCAAACCCGCTGGAGGACATCCGTCCCGGCACTCTGGGCCCGCCGCTTGTGGATATCGACATCCGTCTGGACGAGGCCGGGGTCGGCGAGGCGGTGAGACGCCGCGCCGCCGGCGAGGTCGGCGAACTGTACGTCCGGGGGCCGAACGTCACCGACGGCTACTGGAACAAGCCCGAGGAGACGGATGAGGCGTTCACCGAGGACGGCTTCTTCCGCACCGGTGACGTCGTCGAGCGGACGGCTGACGACTACCTCGTGTTTCACGAGCGGCGCAAGCAAATCCTCGTTCTCTCGACCGGCAAGAACGTCGCCCCCGGGCCTATCGAGGACGCGTTCGCCACCAGCGAGCGCGTCGAGCAGGCCATGGTCATCGGCGACGAGCGGAAGTTCGTCAGCGCGCTCATCGTGCCGAACGTCGAGCAGGCCCGTGCCTGGGCCGAGCGGCAGGATATCGACCTCCCGGAGGACGACAAGGCGCTGTGCCGGGACAATCGGGTACGCTCGTGGGTGGGCGAGGCTGTCGAGTCGGTGAACGCCGGGTTCGAGGCCGAGGAGCAAATAAAGAAGTTCGAACTCGTCCCGGAGGAGTGGACCGCCGAGAACGGCATGCTTACCCCTTCGATGAAAAAGAAGCGCCGCGATATCCTCGACCGCTATGAGGGGGAGGTCGCCGCTATCTACACCGATGAGCGGGTGCCCGCCGACGACTGATCACCGCTCGCGCCGGAGCTGTTCGTGGCGCTCGCCGATATCAATCACTGGCCGCGGGTAGTCCTCGCCCAGGACCGCGTCGTACAACGACTGTTGTTCGCGGCTCATCGTCCACGGCTCGTGGACCGCGTCCCCGGGGACGTCCGACAGCTCCGGGAGCCAGTGGCGGACGTACGCCCCGTCGCTGTCGTACTGGTTGGCCTGCTTCACAACGTTGAAGTACATGTTCCGTGAGTCGTTGCCGACCCCGGCCTGGTAGGCCCAGTTGCCCCAGTTCGAGGCCGGGTCGTAGTCGACCAACCGCGACTCGAAGTACGCCGCTCCCATCCGCCAGTCCAGCTCCAGCCAGTCTGCCAAGAAGGAGGCAACGTTCTGGCGGCCCCGGTTGGACATATAGCCCGTCGCGTTCAGTTCACGCATGTTCGCGTCCACGAACGGTACACCGGTCTCGCCGGCGGCCCACCGCTCGAACAACTCCCGGTCGGTCGACCACTCCTTCCGGAGGCCCCGGATGCCCCCCTGCGTGAAGAAGCGGGCTCCGTGCTTGATGAACTGGAACTGGAAGAAGTCCCGCCAGATCAGCTCGAAGAGCAGCCAGTACGTATCCCGGTTGGAGACACGTTCCTCCTCGTAGCGGCGGACCTCGTCGTGGACGTACCGCGGCGAGAGACAACCGTGGGCTAGCCACGGCGACAGCTTCGATGAGTAGTCCGCCCCCAGCAGCCCGTTGCGCGTGGACTTATAATCCCGGAGATTGTCACCCTCCCAGACGTACGACTCAACTCGCTCCAACCCGGCCGTTTCCCCGCCTTCGAAGGCGAGCACACCCCGGTCGTCGTACGTCGCCGGCTCGACGCCCAGGTCCTTGTTGGTGGGTATTTCGCCGGCCTCGACATCCCCGGGCACTGAAACTGAGTCGGGAGTGGGGAGCTGGTCGCGTACCTCCGCGAGGTCCTGGGTGCGGTCCTTGAACGGGGTGAACGTGTCCTCGATGTTGTCCACCGAGCGCGGCAGGTCGTTGATGTGATACAGGGTGTGGGTCCAGTGGCGGCGGTAGGCCACCCCTGTCTCTTCGAGAGCTGCCTTCACCCGGTTCTCGACGGTCAGCTCCTCGGTGGCGGGTTTGGTCTGGAAGTGCACTTGATCGAGGTCGTGCTCCGTCGCGAGCGTCGGCAGGATCTCCTCCGGCCGACCCTCGCGCACAAGCAGGTCACCGCCCCGCTCACGCAGGGACGCCCGTAGGTCCGTGACCGACTCCCGCAAGAACCGGGTCCGATATGGACCGGTCTTCTCGAGCCCGAACATCCCCTCCCTGAACTCCCGGGGATCGAAACAGTACACCGGTAGCACCTCATCGGCCGCGCAGGCCCGCGCAAGGCTCTCGTTGTCGTGGACACGCAGGTCCGTTCGGAACCAGACTGCAGCGCGCTCTCCCATCGTGAGCGTGTACGGCCTCGAGCGTTATCAGTCCCGTTACAGCAGCCGGCTGAACGGGAGTCCGTCTTGCTGTGAGTACACGTGGTACGTCGCCGAGACCGCGAAGGCGACGAAGAACACCGCCGCGACGATTGTCGGCTGCAACACCGACACACCAGGGACGCCGATGGCGACGCTGACGGTCGTCAGCAACCCCAGCATCGCCAACGCGAGGTAGTATTCCCCCCACGAGAGCCCGTAGCGGGGAACGACCTCCATGTACACCTCGATCTCCTCGACACGGTCAGTGAGGGAGACCTCTTTGGACTCGGCGTCGTACTCCACGACGCCGAGGTCGTCGAGCTTCGGGAGGTGGGTCTGGTGCAGCGAGACGTACACCGACTGGCGCTTGTTCCGGGGCGCGGGGTCCTCGCCGGTCTCGAGGGTAGCGACCTCCTCGGAGAGCTGGCGGACGCTGACGGCACTGCCGGCCTGGCGCAGCCGCTCGATGGTGAGCCGGCGGCGGTTATTGCGGAGGACATCGTGGATATCACTCTCGTCCAGCGAACCGTCCCTTTCCTTTGCCTCTCCCACGAGATGTTCCCCCATTCACATTTTAAACAACTCTGGAAAGTAAAAAGCGTGTGGCCCTACGCCAGCCAGTCCTCGGGCTTGGTGTCGTAGTCCACGTCCGTCGCCGCGAGGTGCTCAACCTCCTCCCACTTGAGGTCCCGGAGAGAGAATTCCTCCCCGTCATAGCGGATGAGCTTCCCGCGCTCCTCCGGCTCCGGCTCGCGGTCCCGCCGGCGGGCCACCTCCACGTCATGCTCGTCGACCTCCTTCACGATGGTCTTGAGGTTCACCGGCCGGCCCCACAGTTCGAACAGCCGTTCGAGAGTCTGCTGGGCCTGGCGGAGGTCCAGCATCACCCCGTTGTACTGGTGGCCCAGCAGCAGCTCGTTGCGGTTATTGTAGTTGGCGTCCTCCACCGCGACGGTGGGCTTGCCGAAGTTGGTGAATCGCAACATCAGCTTCTTTTTTACGTCCTCGACGTCCGTGCTGGTCGCCCGGAAGTCCCGCGTGGTCTGGGTGTACTCGTAGGTGAAGTAGTTATGCTCGTCAACGAACTCCTGGGTGAGGAACTCGTCGAGGAAGGTAACGTCGTTGTGACTCTCGCGGATCTCTCGCATCCGATCCCAGCCGGCCGAGTAGTCGACGTCCGCCAGCGCCTCCTCAACCGTCGAGTAGCGGTCCCGATCGAACATATAGCGGGCCATCCGCTCCAGCTCCTCTTGCCCGACCCGCTTCAGGAACCCCCGGTTCTGGGGCTTGACCAGCGAGTAGTGGCGCCGGCACAGCCCCTCGTAGCTGAGCACGGCCCACGGGTAGCGCCCGACGTCCACCTCGCCGGCGCGGGCGGCGGCGAGCCCCTCGGCGTCCACCCGCGGGTCGGCCGGGTCCAATTCCTCGAGCCGGTCTGCGTCGACGGCCGCAACCCACTCCGCAGGTTCGAGGGCATCGCGGACGGCGTCCAGGTCGACCATATCGTGGAAGTTCCGCCAGGTGACACCCTCCACCCGCAGGAGCCGCTCGCACACCTCCTGGCGATTCGTGGTGTTCTCGATGTACTCCCACAGCTCCTTGCCCAGTTTGTACGGGTTGAAGCCGGGCGAGGCCAGCACCTGAGCCATGTGGTCGGCGTAGCTGAGGAACTCGTCGGCCCCAGCGAACCCCTCGCCGCTCATCATCGTCGACTCCCAGTAAGAGTTGTGATTGAGCAGGCCGGCAGCCGCATAACGATGGGTGTCCTGGACGGAGATGTCGTACACGTCCGCGGTCCCCTCGCCGATAGCGACGACCTCGTCCGTCCAGCTCTCCTCCTGGAACCACGACAGCTCGTCGAGGTACTGGTCTAGAGCGGCCTGCTTCTCTGGGAAGCCGAAGCCGATCTCCTCGGCGAACGTCCGGGCAGAGCGACCGGTGAGATGCACGTGGTAGCAGCCGTCGGTCTGCTCGCGACGACGGCTCAGAATCCCAAAGTTCGTCAGCAACAGCTGGACCCGGCGACTCAGCTTCTCGCTTTTCGTGCTCAGGATCGCCCCCTGATCGCCGGCGTACCCGTCGGCATCGAACAGTCCACGGAGGAATTCCGCGACTACCGGCTCCGGCGACCGGAGCACCTGCTCGGGGACGGTCTTCTCGGCTGCGCCATTCCCATCGGGCAGGTCGAATGCCTCAAGCATGAAGTCAACGAGGTGTCCGGAGTAGGCGTACACCCGCCACCGGCGCTCTTGATGCTCGACGGTCGGGTCCACGCCGAACAGTTCCTCGAGGAGCCCGGCGAACTCCTCGGCGTTGTTCCTCGATCCGCTCGTGTACCCGACGTGGCCGGCGGCGGAGGAGACGTGACCGTCGCCGATCAGCAGCCCGAGCAGCCGGCCGAACTGCTCGGTCACGGTCTCCGGAATCCGGATCGGGTCGCGCTGGGCGGCTTGCTGGTCCTCTCCGGAGTAGCGCTCGAGCGCGGCCTCGATGGCCTCGGCACGCTCGGCGCGACCGGTCCGCCGGTACCGCAGCACCGTCCACACCGAGACGCCGGCCTCCTCGGCCACATCGTCCAGCGTCACTACCTCGGGTGCCTCCCAGCCGATGGACGCGTACTCCGATGGCCACAGTCCGTTGCCGCCAGTGATTCCGATCTCGTCGCCCGTCTCCAACTGGTCGAGACGAACCCACGAGCCGTCGGGGCGACGAACCCGGTGGTTAGTCGACCCGGTGAGTTCGAACCCGCGGCGGGTCTCAATGGTCACGGTGTCGTGCTCGGTGATAACGTTCGAGTCGTACACCTGCTGGAGCTGTTCACCGTCGGAGACGGCCGTGTGGCTCTCGACGACCTGCCGCATCGGGACCAGTCCCTCGGCCGTGAACACGAGCGTGTCGGGGGTCACGCAGGCCCAACCCTCGTTCATTGTTTTTGTCATTTTCTGCGGTGCGAAATAGTATGCCTCGCGCCGCAGCAGCTCGATGAGGTCCCGCTGCCAGTCCTCGAACTCCACGGCCTTACCGGCCTCCTCGTCGTAGGCCTTCCCGTGGGCACGCAGGAAGGCGAGCACGTCCAGCTCCGACTCCGTGGGGAAACTGGCCTCGCCGTCCTCCTCGCGCTGGGCGTCGAGCCACTCGTCATCGAACACCTGCCGGGTCACCTCCTCGCTGAGGCCCAGCTCGTCCAGCTGGTCGGCCAGCTCCTCAACCTCCGGCCCCTCGTCCTCGAAGGCGTCGGCGGTGGTGAACGGGCGGTGCTGGTCGATGCAGTCCTCCAGGCAGAGCACGTTATCAATCCATCGCTCAACGGCCTCGCGGTCGATCTCTGGGTCGGACATGTACCCCTCGACCGTGTCCGCGTGGGAGGACAGCATCCGCGCAGCGTCGGGGTCGTCCGCGAACATCCCGAACCACTGGTTGTGCTTGAAGAAGTCCGCGTGACCCTCCACGTGGGTGATGACCGCCTTCTGGTCGGCCATCGTGTTCGACTCTTGGAGGAACGCGTGGCTTGGGTTGTCGTTGTTAACGATCTCGAAGGCCTTGCCGCCGAGGAACTGGCGCTGCTTGCGCTGGCGGTCGTACTTCATCCCCCAGCGCCAGTGGGGGTAGCGCCGCTGGAACCCGTCGTAGGCGATCAGCTCGTTCATCTCGTCGTAGTCGATGATCCAGTAGTTCACCGGATACGGGTCCAGCCCCAGCCGCCGGGCCAGCTCCCGGGCCCGCTCGACCGGCTGTTCTAAGTCCGTTGCGATGGCCTGTTTGCGTGCGCGCTCGGCGTCAGTGTCTGCATCACTCATTGTGCGTCCTCCGTGCTCAGGATGTCATAGATGGCGTCGACCACGTCGCCGGGACCGGTGACGTAGGCGACCGCCACGTCGTTGCTCTCGCCGAAGTGCCGCTCAACCTCCTCGGCGTGGGTGGCATTGATCGCGTTGCCCGACGGCTGGGTCTCCACGTAGGCGTGAAGGTTCGCCGGTATCTGCTCCATCAGCGGAATCACCCGCTCCTCCGTGTCGTTCGAGGAATTCTCGCTATCGCCGGCGGCGAACACGTACCGGTTCCACTCGCTGAACGGATACTCCTCCAGCAGTTCGGCGGCCAGCTCGTACGCCGAGGAAATACGGGTGCCCCCGCCGCTGCGGATGCCGAAGAACTCCTCGCGCTCGACTTCCCAGGCCTCCGCATCGTGGGCAATGTATACGAACTCCGCGTTGTCGTACTTCCCTTGGAGATACCAGTCCAGCGGCGTGAACGTCCGCTCGACGAGCTCGCGCTTCTTCTCGCGCATGCTGCCCGAGACGTCACGGATGTTCACGACGACGACGTTCTTCTCCTTCTCCTCGATGATCTCCGGGTAGCGGTAGCGCTCGTCCTCTCGGCGGAACGGGATCTGGTCGATCCCCTCACGCCGGATTCGCTGGACCGTCGACTCCCGGTCGACGTTGGCCTCCATCTCTTCGAGGCTCGACCACCGGGTGCGCTCCTCGCGGTCCAGCGAGCCGTAGGCGTCGTCGATCCAGGCCCGCGAGACTGGGATTGACTCCTCGCGAGCCCACTCGAAGGTCCGCTGAGGCCCCCAGCCGTCGATCCGCAACGCCTCGCGGACGTACTCCTCATCGAAATCCATCGCAAGCTTTCGCTTCAGTCCCTTCTTGAACAGCCGCTCGAAGTCCAGCGTCGACGCCGGCCCAGTCCGAGTGATGTCCGTGTAGTCGCCCTCCGTTTCCTCGACGACCTTCTTCCCCTTGGGTTCCAGGTCCAGTCCCAGTTCCTCGTCGAGCTCTTGGGCGAACTCCTCGGGGTCCATCTGGTAGTATTCGTGCTCGCCGGCTTCCTCGCCCGGCTCGCCGTCCTCGTCGCCGTCGCCATCGGCGTCGCCTGGCTGTGGCTGGCCGACCGGGTCACCAACGTCCGGGGTGCCGCCGTCGCCCTGGCCGACCCCGCCCTGGTCGCGCTGGTCGTAGGCGAACTCCGGCAGGTCCACGATCTTGATGGGGACGTTGACCTGGTCAGGCAGAGACTCACCGAGGTCGCCGTACTGGATGAACTCCGAGAGGTCTTGTCGGCGGCGCTCGCCCACCTCCCGGTACCGTTCGAGGTCGTCTTTTAGTCCCATTTGTAGCTCACCTGACTCATCACGTGGCGGCTCGTCAGCTCCGCGCTGGCCGCCGAATAGTCGAACAGCTCCTGCATGTTGGCGATAGCGTCCTTCTTGACGCGCTCGGTCTCCGTGCCGGTGGGGGGGTCGTCCCATTGTCGGGGGTCGAAGTCCTCGAACGCCCGCCGGACGTCGTCCCAGTCGTGGTTACCGAGCACAGTGCTAATCACCGGTATCTCCTTGATGCTTACGTCGCCTACCTCGAAGTCTTCGTCGCGGTTGCGCCAGGCGTGGCGGTTCAGCGCCGTGATGATCCGCTCCGTTCGAAACTCCACCACCGCCGGCGATGGATCAGTCCCCTGGTAGTCGCTTTCGCCGAATCGACCCAATTGCTCTATCTCGAACACCTTCATCTTCAACGGATCCGGCTCCTCAAGCTCCCCGCGGTCGTTCTCTATCTGCTCGCCCTCCGCCCAGGCGTACACGTGCTCGACGTACTCCTCGACGGTGGCCTCGTCGACGCGCTTCTCGCGCATGATCGCCGCGAGCACGTCCTCCTCTTGGGCGGAGAACACGCGGTTTTTCACCTGAACGACCCGGTTCTCGAACTCCGTGCGCTCGGCCTCCGAGAAGACGGGGGCGTCGCGGAACCCGTCGGCCATCGCGTTCAGCACGTCACGCGGCATGATGACGTTCTCTACCGGCAGGTCGGGGTGGTGGCGGTCGGACGCCTGCGTAAGCAGGTCAGCGATGGCGTCACGGGTGTACGTGACTGGAACGCCATGTTCTCCGTCCCGGGCGTCGTCGTCGAACTCGAAGCTCTCCTTCTCGCGCCGCTGGTCCCCATCCATAATGTAGCCGGCATCGAACAGCCGTGCCTTGTCCACCAGATCCAGCCCGGGCGGTAGATCCTCGGCGTCCAGCCGGCTCACGACATCGTACAGTGCTGCCGCCTCGATCGCATGGGGCGCGAGCTCCCGTTCGACGACGTTCCCCGCGCCCTCGCGCACGGAGACTGTCACCGGCTCGCGGATGCGCGACTCCAGCTCCTCGTAGGAGTCCGCAGTCCACACGTCAGTCTCGTTGAGCAGCTCCCGGTGGAGTAGCTCCGCTTCCAGCGAGACGTTCGTCAGGTAGTGGAACTCCCGCTTGTCCAGCCGGCGTTTGAGCGCCTTCAGCGGATCCTGACCCTGCCGATCGGCGTGCTGGTTCAATTGCGCCTCGAGGTCCGGGTTGGAGATTATCACCAGCTGGGTGTCGATGTCCATCCCGATCCCCTTATCGAGCTTCACGTGGCCCTCGTCGGGGACGTTCAGCAGCTTGCGCAGCAGGTCGGCGTGTTGTGCGGCGTCCTCGACCAGCGTCAGGAGTCCGTTGCCCTGCGAGAGTACGCCGTCATAGCTGAACGCCTGGGGATTCTTCCGCCCCCGGGAGTCTAGCTCCCGCAGCATACCGGCCATCCACGAGCCGACCAGCCGCTCCTTGGGGGGACCGTCGTCCTCGCTGTGGAGCACGCCGATTCCCTGACCCACGTCGGCGACGTAGTTCTTCACCCGCAGGTGGGCGGGATCGGTCACCGCCGAGAACAGCTCCTCGCGGCCCTGCCGGCGGTACTGCTCCTCGAGGTAGTCGTACGCCTCTCGGCTGAACGGGTCTAGCTCCGCCTCCACACGGATCGGGACGTGGTCGTCGAGCCGCTCGTTGAGTGCCGCAACGATCTCTTCGCGCACCGTCGGCGGGAACACGCTCAGCGGATGGGCCTGTACCGGCGACTCGTACCAGTCGTCTTCGTCGGTGGAGCCCCCACCCGGATCGCCGTACGTCAGTCCGCCGTCGTCGGCCCCGCGGACGTTCCACTCTACGGTGTAGCGACGTCCGGGTGGGGTCTTCGAGAACTCCCGAAGCCCGTTGATTAGACAGCGCTTTAGCTCGGACTTGCCGGTCGCCGTCGGCCCCTCAAGCCAGACGATTTTCTCTTCCTTGCCGCGCCGCGCGGCGATGCTCCGGAGGTCGTCGACGAACTCGTTAAGCACCTCCGTGTTGCCGAGGATGGCGTGCTCGCCGTCGTTGTACGGGTCGTCGAAGAAGCGGTAGCGCTCCTTCTCCTCGCCCTCCTCGATGACCGTCCGTGTCCCGGCATCCTCGATCGCATCGAGCAGGTACTTCGAGGCCTGGGAGGCGACGGAGGGGGACTCGAACACGCGGTCGACGTACTGCGAGAGGGACATCGGCGGCTCGTAGGTCTCCTCCAGGGCGCGGTCGGCCTCGTCGACGAACGCCGCTCCGTCACGCGCCCGGTCGGGAGCGTCGGGACCGCCGGCGGTGCCGCCGTCGCTGCCGTGGACCTCGCGACCGACGCGGTCGGAGCCGGTCCGGTCGTCCTCGCGGCTCATCAGTCCTCCATCTCGGTCTTAGCGACCTCCGCACCGGCGAACTCGAGCACCTCGCGGGCGCCCTCCTCCGAGTACCCCTGGTCGGTGAGGGCCTCGATCCAGGCGTTGCGCTCCTCGTCGTCGTACTCGTTTGTCGAGACCAGCGCGGAGAAGTTGATGTTGTGTTTCTTGTCCTCCCAGAGCTTGC
>CAZLOO010000021.1:0-15567 GCA_964561055.1 uncultured Halobacteriales archaeon | reverse complement strand
ACCCCCTTCGGGGTAATGAGTGGACAGACCGGGCGCGAGGAGATCGACCTCGACATCGATGTCGAGGAGGCGTTCGACCGCGCCAGGGACCTGTATCACGTACCCGTGCTCGCGGCTCTGTTGGCGTTCATGCTGTGGAACCGCATCCGGCAGTGGCAGGAGTTCGTCGACGGCTCGACGGTGTACTTCTCGGGCAACGACGCGTGGTACCACCTCCGACAGACCCGCTACACGGTGGAGAACTGGCCGACGACGATGCCGTTCGACCCCTGGACGTTCTACCCCAACGGCACCTTCTCCGGGCAGTTCGGTACCCTCTATGACCAGATCGTCGCCACCGCCGCCCTCGTGGTCGGTCTCGGTGACCCCTCCTCGAAGACGGTGGCGATGACGCTGCTGTTCGCGCCGGCCGTATTCGGCACGCTCACCGCCGTCCCAGTGTACTACCTCGGCAAGCGCGTCAGCGGTCGTCTCGGCGGTCTCACCGCCGTGCTCGTGCTCGCGGTGTCCTCGGGCACGTTCCTCCGGCGGACGCTGGTGGGGGCGGCCGACCACCAGGCTGCGGAGGTACCGTTCATGGCAGCGGCGCTGGTGGCGGTGATGCTGGCGCTGGCGGCCGCTCGCCAGGAAAAGCCCGTTTGGGAGCTGTTCGCCGCCCGCGACTGGGACGCCCTCCGGCGGCCGGTCGGGTACGGCGCACTAGCGGGCGTGGCGATCGGCCTCTACATGTGGGTGTGGCCCCCTGGTGTGCTGGCAGTCGGGCTGCTGGCGCTGTTCGGGTTCGTCCAACTCTCGATCGAATACGTCCGGGGCACCAGCCCGGAGCACACCGCCATCGTGCTCGCGGTCGCCTTCCTCGTGGCGGGCGTGCTCGCGATGATTCCGTTCTCGACGACGTCGCTCACGGTAACAGAGTTCTCACTGCTCCAGCCCCTGTTGGCACTGCTGGCTGCAGGCGGCGTCGCCGCGATGGCGTGGGTCGCACGGGTGTGGGACCGTCGTGACCTGCCGGCGCTGTACTATCCCGCAGTATTCATTCTCACGGGCGGCGTGCTCGCGGGCTTGATAGCCGTGCTCGCGCCGGATATCTTCGGCTACTTCCGCTCGCAGGTCCTGCGCATCTTCGGGTTCGGCGCCACCGCGACGGCGCTCACCGTCGGCGAGGCTCAACCGCTCTGTTTCGAGGCCGGGGCGGAGGGCTGCCGGAGAACGCTCGTCTGGAACGTGTTCCTCTCAAACAGCTACGGGCTGGCGTTCTACACGGCCGCGCTCGGGGCGCTCATCGTGTTGGTCCGGCTGGCGATGTCCGACGACACCCGGAGCGAGCGGCTGCTGATTGCGCTGTGGTTCGTCGCGATGACGCTCGCGACGTTCACCCAGAACCGCTTCGATTACTACCTGGTCATCCCGGTGGCGGTGCTAAACGGTTACCTCGTCGGTGTCACCGCCTCGCTGGCAGATTTCAACGCTATCGAAGAGCTGAGCGACATCGAGACCTACCAAGTGGTGACGGTGGTGATGGTGGTGCTGGTGCTGACGGGGCCGTTCTTCTCCTTTACCGCCGTCGCTGCCACCGGCAACGAGACCGATACCAACCGAGAGCTACAGTTCCGGACGACGCAGGTCGGCGGGGCCAACAACCTTCAGGTGAACAGCGACGACATCGTCGGCTGGGATAGCGGGCTGGCGTGGATGAACGAGAACACGCCTGAGGAGGGTACCTACGCTACCCCCGACGGCGAGCCGATGGGATACAATGGTGCCTACGAGCGAACCGACGACTTCGCCTATCCCGACGGCGCTTACGGAGTAATGTCCTGGTGGGATTACGGCCACTTCATTACCACCCGCGGCCAGCGCATCCCCAACGCCAATCCGTTCCAGCAGGGCGCCACCGACGCCGCGGAGTTCCTGCTTGCGACAAACGAGACCGCGGCGAACGACATGCGCGTCATCCGGGGTGAGGACGACGGCGAGGGGACCCGCTATGTCATGATCGACTGGAAGCTCGCAGAGCCGGGGCTGATCGTCCGCCAGCGCGGTATCAGCGCCATCTCCGGGAAGTTCGGTGCCCCGGTAACGTTCTACCGGAACAGCGGCGTATCGGACCCAAACGCAGCCGACCCTGAGCGGGAGATCATCATCAGCGAACAGAACCGGGCACTGGGGGTAAGCCTCAGCCAGGCTCACTTCGAGAGCATGCGCAACCGGCTGTACCACCACCACGGCAGCGCCATTCCCGTCCAGACGCGTCGGGGAGTCCCAGTAGTGGTGTTCGACCGGGAACTGACGAACGACGCCGGCGACACCATCGGCTATAGCAGCCCGCGGCTGGTCTACAACAGCACCGTCGAGGAGGCCCGGGCGTTTGCCGCGGAGAACCCGCCGGCACAGGTCGGCGGCGTCGAGTTCCTGCCGGGGATCCTCGGCCAGGACTCAGTGCAGTTCCCCCGCGAACGAGTCCCAGCGCTGGAGCACTACCGGTTGGTCCACGCGACCGCCCAGCAGAGCCCCCTCGGTGACCCCTACCTGAAGACCTTCGAGCGGGTCGAGGGTGCCACCATCCAAGGGTCCGGCGCTCCCGCGGACACGACGGTGACCGCGCGAGTGGCGATGCGGATCCCAACGTCCAACGAGACGTTCCTCTACACCCAGCAGGCCAGAACCAACGAGCAGGGAGAGTTCACGATGACTCTCCCCTACTCGACGACCGGCTACGACAACTGGGGCCCCGAGCAGGGGCGCACGAACGTCAGCGTCCGGGCGGACGGCCCCTATCAGTTCGTCGTCCGGAACGGGGAAGAGATCTACAGCGCCCGTCAGGACGTCCCCGAGGCGAACGTCATCGGCGAGAACACCACCGCGATCGAGGTGGAGATGACCCGCGTGAACTTCGACAACAGTTCCTCGGAATCCCCCACGCTCCCGGTTGACAGCGCGCCCGGAGCGACGGCGACTGACGCCGATGCCATGACGGCCCCGGCCCGCCCGGCTACATGAGCGGCGAGCCGGCAGCCGCTCGCGAGCGCCGCGCCGTCGCCGTCCGGGAGTGGCTGGCGGTGTATCTGAAGGGGGTGTTGATGGGCACGGCCGACGCCGTCCCCGGCGTGTCGGGGGGCACTATCGCCCTCATCACTGGCATCTACGAGCGGCTGATCGACGCCGTGACGGCACTCGATGCCGGCCTCCTCGCACTCCTCTTTGGCGCCCACACCAGCGAGGGTCGTGCCCGCCTCCGGACGGAGCTGGTGGAGGCGGATGTAGGCTTTCTGGTCGTCCTCGGGACAGGGATCTTCACCGCGGTCGTGACCGTCTCGCGGCTGCTTGACTTCGCGCTCGCCGCGGCCCGGGGAGCGACGTTCGCGTTCTTTTTCGGCCTGATCGCCGCCAGCGCCGTCGTGCTGTACCGCCAGGTGGCGCTCGACTCCGCCGACAGCATCACGGCCGCCGTTGCCGGCGTCATCGTCGCGGGGCTGCTGACGGACCCGAGCCTCGGCGGTGCGCTGCCAAACAGCCTCCTAATGGTGTTTCTCGCCGGCGCGATAGCAGTGTCGGCGATGGTGTTACCCGGCATCTCAGGGTCGTTCCTGCTGTTGCTGCTCGGCCAGTACGGCTACCTCGTCGACACGCTGACCGCGTTCGTCGACGGGGTCATCGCGCTCGGGGGCGATGGGCTCACGGACGCAGCGGTTACTGTGGCCACGTTCGTCACGGGGGCCGTTATCGGCCTGCTGTCGGTGGCCCACGCCGTCAGATGGGCGCTGGAGGTCCGCCGGGAGGCGACGCTGGCCTTCCTCGTGAGCCTGATGGTCGGGGCGCTCAGACTCCCGGTCGCGGAGATTGCCGCAAGCAGGTCGGTGTGGACGGCCCCCGCCGCTGCGGCGGTCATTGGTGCGGCGCTCGTGGGCGGGGCGGCGGTGCTGCTGGCGGACCACTATACGGACGACCTAGAGTACGACGTCGAGGCTTCGGAGGACTGAGCGGCTGGAGCGCGGAAGGAACATCTATTTGCGGGCGGGGGACCCCGGCCCGGTATGCTCGTCCTCGTGAACCTGAAGGCGTACGACTGTGATCAGGTCGCCGTCGCCCGCGCGGCCGCCGACGTGGCCGACGACAGCGGCGTCCGTGTGGGTGTCGCTCCCGGCGCAGCAGCTCTCGAGCGGGTCGCTGACACCGGCGTCGAAACGTGGGCCCAGCACGTCGACCACGCTCGGGGGAGCCACACAGGCACGGTCCCGGCGTCGGCGGCCGGCGAAGCGGGCGCGACCGGGACGCTGCTGAACCACTCCGAGCGCCGTCTCACGCTGGCCGACATCGACGCTGGCCTGCAGGCAGCGAGGGCGGCCGGCCTGGAGACGGTCGTCTGCGCGAACAACCCCCGGCAGGTCGCTGCGGCAGCGGCGTTGGGCCCAGCCGCGGTTGCCGTCGAGCCACCCGAACTCATCGGGACGGGAACGCCCGTCAGCACCGCCGACCCCGACATCGTGCGCGGTGCCGTCGCGTCCGCCGAGGCGGTAGACCCGGCGGTAGCGGTGTTCTGTGGCGCGGGCATCTCCACCGGCGACGACGTGCTCGCCGCGCGGGAGCTGGGCGCCGAAGGCGTCCTGCTAGCCTCCGGTGTCGCGAAGGCCGAGGACCCCCGGGCGGCGCTCGCGGACCTCGTCGCCGGGCTGTGACAACGACCGCCCGGAGGCGTCGCCCTACTCCCGCGGTCGGATGAGCCACTCCCGCTCTGCCTGCTGTTCCAACACCGCCGGCTCGCGCAGTCCCACGGTGTACCCCATCGGCGTGTGTGTCTGCTCGTGGTCGGCGGCGACCCGGACGATACGGCCGATCACCTGCGCCGCGGGCGGCGCCTGCGCGGCGGAGTAGTAGTACACCGTCAGCAGAGCGCGCTCCCCGTTCTCGTAGGCGACGATGTGGGCGTGCCGCGGGAGCTCCCAGCGGTTCTTGCCCGCGGGGGTGAGGTGGTTCACGACCCACCGTTCGGCGCCGTGCTCTTAGCCCTTGTCGGAGCGGTCTGCCGTGAACTGGTCGAAGCGGGTCTGCCCGCCGGGGATGCCGCCGGCCGCATCACCGTCGGATGGGACTGCCCCGTCCTCTTCCCACGAGTCGAGACTGGACTGGTCGCCGCCGAAGGAGAGGTTGGCGACCCGCACGCCGAGTTTCCGCACCGTCTCTCCCCGGAACTCCTCCAGGAGGTCCCGAGCGACCTCTCGTACCAGGTCCCGGTCCTGGACTGGACCGGAGAGCGACCACGCCCGCGTGTTCACGTCGAACGGCGGGGTGACCACCTTCACGCCGATGGTCTTATACAGCGCCCCTTCGTCTTCGGCGCGGTCACAGATCTCCTCTGCGAGCCGGTCCACCCGGTCTGTCAGCCGGTCGAAGTCGTCGGTCGCCTCCGTGAACGCGGACTCGCTGTTGAGGCTCTTGGGATCGCCTCGCGGCTCGACCGGCCGGGGATCAACCCCGCGGGCGTGGTCGTGGATGGTGCGCCCGCGCTCCCCGAATGCATCCGAGAGGGCGTCCCGGTCGGCGCTCGCCAAGTCGCCGGCGGTGTGGATCCCCATGCCCCGTAGCTCGCGGGCGGTCACCGGGCCGACGCCGTGGAGATCCTCGACGGGCAGCGGCGCGAGAAACGCGGCCACCTCGCCTGGGCGGACGACAACGAGGCCATCGGGCTTGTCGTGGTCGCTGGCGAGTTTGGCCGCGCTCATGTTCGGCGCCACGCCAACGCTGGCGGGCACCCCGGCGCGCTCGGTAATAGCCTTCTTCAGCGATTCGGCGAACACCGGCGCACCTTCCCAGGAGACGCCGTCGGTCACGTCCAAGTAGGCTTCATCGATGCTTACCTCCCGGACGGTGCCGGGCACCTCCTGCAGCAGCGCCTTCACCTCGCTCGCGACGGTCTCGTAGAAGGTCATGTCCACCGGCCGGTAGTGGCCAATCGGACCGTCGCCGTCCACATTCCCCTCTGCCCGGGGGAGCAGCTCCAGCGCTTCGGAGATAGGCTGGGCGGACTCAACGCCGTGCTCGCGAGCCTCGTAGCTCGCGGTCGCGACGGCACCGTGGGTCTCGCCGGGCTCGTACCCCATCCCAACGACTACCGGCTCGCCCTCCAGTGACGGCTCGCGCCGGCGTTCGCAGGCGGCATAGAAGCAGTCCATGTCTACGTGCAGCACCACCCGGTCGTCCTCGTCGGCACCGGGGAGCCGCGCAGCCATATTGGCTGTTCATGCCCGGACGCTTGTAGCTGTCCGGACCACGGCGGAACTGATACGCTCCTCAGGGCCCGGCCTCGGCGAGCAGCCGCGTGCGGGCGTCCAGCCGGTCCAGATTGGCCCTGACGGCCCCCCGGAGCTCCTCGCTCGCGCCGGGATAAAACGCCGCCGTCACCGTCCCCTCGTAGGGATGGGCTTCGAGCTGGCTGCGGGCCTCGAACAGCCGCCCATAGCCCGGGCTACCACGGGCGACGTCGCTGCCCAGTACCTTCGCCCGGAAGCCGGTGTCGTAGTTGGCCTCAGCCTTTCGGTCGAGGGTGCGGAGCCGCTGAGCCGCCGCCGACCCCTCCATCCGAGCGGCGAGAAGGACGTCGGTCACAGGGTAGGAGGGATCGGCGGCCAGGTCCGGGACGTAGGCCCCCTCAATCCGGTGGAGGCTACCGTCGTCGTCAACCTCGTGGACGACAAGCCGAGCCAACGGCCCCTCGTAGCAGTGGACCGTCAGCTCCGGGCGGATGCCGCCGCCGATCGGCGGATCCGAGCCGACCTGAAGCACCCCGGTGAGCGCGCTCATGAGAGTTATTGGACGGTGACACACCTGAACGTTCGGGAAGCCCTCTCCTGCCAGCGAGCCGGTGGGACAACGCTTAACCGCCGGCCAGCCGCCCTCGACGTATGTTATCTCGGTCCCCGCTGCAGGCGGCTGCAGCGGTCGTCGCCGTACTGCTTGTCGTCGCAGCGGGGGTGTTCGGCGGAAACGTCCTCTCGCTTGCGGCCCCCTTCAGCGGCAGCGTCTGGAGTGACGCCGACGAGAGCACCGGTGCGCTCCCCAACCGCCTCGACACCACTACTGTCGAGAGCCCGTACGGGGAAGCAACGGTCCGCTACGATAAGGACGGCGTCCCCCACGTCACCGCCGAGAGCGAGCAGGCGGCTTACTACGCCGTCGGATACGTCCACGCCCGCGACCGGCTGTTCCAGATGGACCTGATCCGCCGGCAGATGTCCGGCGAACTGGCCGCCGCCTTTGGCGAGCGCGCGGTCGAGTCGGACCGCTTCTACCGCAAGATGGACTTCGAGAGCGCCGCCGAGGCTTCCTGGAAGGCGGTCGAGGACACCCCGACCGGTGCTGCCATCGAGGCGTACAGTGCGGGGGTTAACCGTTCGATGGGATCCCGTCCGCTTCCCCCGGAATTCGCGCTCAACGACTACGAGCCGGACGCCTGGACGCCGGCGGACACGCTGCTGGTCGGCAAGCAGATCTCTTGGGCACTCACCGGCGACTTCCGTGATCTCCAGCGCCGCACGGTCCGGGAGTCACTCCCCGAGGCGACCTCGCTCTATCCGCGACAGCTGGCCCACGACTCCCCGATCATCCGTGACGGGGCCGGCTCTGGCCGCGAGCCGGTCGCGGGCGAGGAACGGCAGGCGTCGATCGTCAAGCCCGAACGGGTCGCGAGCGACGCGCCGCTGAGCGGAGACCCTACAGCGCTGTACGAGTCGCTGCGGCGCTTCGAGCGTGACGCGGCGCTGGGCTCGAATAACTGGGTGGTTGCCGGCGAGCACACCGCCAGCGGAAGGCCGCTGCTGGCGAACGACCCCCACCTCACTTTGATGGCGCCGCCGGTGTGGTACGAACAGCACGTCGTCGTTGAGGGGGAGTACAACGTTCGCGGGGTCACTTTCCCCGGGACTCCGTCGGTGATCATCGGCGCTAACGAGGAGGTCGCCTGGGGAGTCACCAATGTCGGCGCCGACCAGACGGACCTGTACAGCTACGTCCGGCCGGGCGAAGATACCTACCTCTACGAGGGCGAGGTCCGTGAGGTTCAGCAGCGCACCGAGACGATCGAGGTCAGCGACGGCGAGGACATCACCGTCACTGTTGAACGGACCGTCCACGGCCCCCTGATCGAGCGGGAGGGGACGGAGGTGGCGGTCGCCTGGGTCGGCCTGACGGGGACCAGAGAGTCCCGGGCAGTCCGAGGGTTCAACGACGCGGACTCGATGAGCGAGTTCCGCGAGGCCGCACGGTTCTTCGACACCCCCACTCAGAACCTCGTCGCAGTGGACTTCGACGGCGGCACCCTCTATCGCGCGACGGGGCGCTATCCGGTACGCCGGATAGACGGCGAAAGGGTGCGTGGCGACCGAGTGTTCAACGGGTCGGCCGGCCACGGGGAGTGGGCGGGCTTCACCCCCTACGGCCAATCCTCCTGGGAGGGGTTCGTCCCGATCGAGGAGAACCCGCAGGTGCTGAACCCGGGGTATGTCGCCACTGCGAACCAGCGGGTGGTTGACGATCCCGGGTTCTATCTCTCCACGAGCGACCGGTACGCCGACCCTTACCGCGGCCAGCGCATCTACGGACTGCTGGACCGCCGGGTCGACGCTGACGAGCCGATAACCCCCGAGTACATGCGCACGGTCCAACGGGACACCCGCTCCGGGGCCGCCGCGGGGCTGGTGCCCCAGATACTGGAGAGCCGCGACGCGATGGGGGCCGAGACCCGTGAGGCTGCGGACACCCTGGAGGAGTGGGACTACCGCATGGAACGTGACTCCCGGGCGGCGCTTCTGTTCGCGCTGTTCCGGGAGACGTACGTCAATCAGACGCTGTACGACGAGTACCACCCGGCCGGGCTCGACACGGGTTACTACCCCCATCTGTACACGGTACAGCGACTCCCCGCCGACAGCAGGTGGTTCGACGACGAGCGCACTCCCGAGCGCGAGACCCGGGCGGACATCATCGCCCGTGCGATGACCGGGGCCCGCCAGCGAGCAGAGCGGGAAGGGTACGAGACCTACGGCGACTACAACGTGGTCGACATTGACCACCCGTTCCCGGTGACGGCGCTGGATTACGCCGAGCGACCGACCGACGGCGGCCCGTTCACCGTCTTCAACTTCCGGGTCGACCGGACAACACAGGCCGGCTCCTCCTGGCGGATGGTGGCGGTGCCGCCATCGGAGGGGCCCTCCTACGGCGTGATACCGGGCGGGCAGTCAGGCAACCCGTTCTCGCCGCAGTACGACGACCAGCTACGGGCGTGGGCGGACGGGGAGTACCGAACCTGGACCCACGAGACGGAGGGGCGCCTCGTTGTCCGCTTCGTGGAGGGCGAGAATGAGTGAGACAACAGCGGGTAGGGCCCCCCTGGCAGGGGTCCGCTCTGCCCTACGGTGGCTTCGCGAGGGGCCCCGTGCCGAGCAAGTGACCGTGCTCGCGTTCGTCGTCGGCGTCGCGCTCGGCACGATCCACTGGGCCGGCTTGTTTGTCGGCGGCGCGCTGGTGGGCGTCGTGGCGCCGTCGTTCACGCGAGCAGTCCAGCACGGCCTCTACCTGGGCGTGCTGGTGTTGGGGCTGTTCGGCGGCTGGCTGTGGCTGTACGGCTCGCTGTCGACGTATCTCGCGATGGGGCAGATTCTCTCTCTCAATCTCGCGACGACGCTGCTGCTTCCCCCGCTGGGGGCGACCCTCCGGGGCCTGGGGTAACGGGTCGGTAGCGTTTTGCCTTGCCCGGCACAGCCGCTGGTATGGACAGAGACCTCTCGGCGCTCGACGCGTTCCTCGAAGAGCAGGGCGTCGACGGCTATCTCGTGCGCGCCGACGGCGACGAGTCAGACCAGCGCTATCTCTCGGGGTTCGACGCGCCGGACCCGTTCGCCACGCTGTACGACGGCGACGTCCACCTGTTGGTGTCCTCCCTGGAGTACGGCCGCGCAAGAAAGGAGAGCGCGGCAGCGACGGTCGCCCGCCACGCGGACTACGACTACCAGGCGAAGGCAGAGGAGCATGGCCAACAGGCAGCCGGCGACCGCGTCCTCCGGGCGTTCTTGGAGGCCCACGGCGTGGGCGAGGTAGCCGTTCCGGAGGCGTTCCCGCTGGGGATCGCCGACGCACTCAGGGAGCTCGGGACGACGGTAGAGCCCGAGCGCGAGGGCGTAATGACTCATATCCGGGCCGTCAAGACCGACGCCGAAATCGACCACATCCGCACCGCCCAACAGGCCAACGAGCGGGCGATGGCCCGGGCAGAACAGCTGGTCCGTGAGGCCGAGGTCGATGGCGAGGGGCAACTGACCCACGGCGGGGAGTTGCTCACCAGCGAGCGGGTGAAACAGGAGATAGAGATGGAACTACTCCGGACCGACCACGCGCTCGACGAGACCATTGTCGCCTGTGGCCGGGATGCAGCCGACCCCCACGACCGAGGAAGCGGGCCACTCCGGGTGGATCAGCCGATCATCGTCGACATCTTCCCGCGAGGGAAGGAGACAGGCTACTTCGCGGACATGACTCGCACCTTCCTGAAGGGCGAGCCAAGCGAGACCGTTCGGGAGTGGTACGACGTCACCGCGCAGGCTCAGGACGCCGCGCTGGCGGCCATCGAGCCGGGAATCACGGGCGAGGCAGTCCACGACGCGGTCTGTGATGTGTATGAGGACGCCGGCTATCCCACACTGCGCAGTGAGGAGTCGACGGAGACGGGGTTCATCCACTCTACAGGTCACGGCGTCGGGCTCGATATTCACGAACTCCCTCGCCTCGCCCCCGGCGGCGAGGAACTCGAACCGGGGAACGTGATAACAGTCGAGCCGGGGCTGTACGATCCGGCAGTTGGCGGAGTCCGCATCGAGGACCTCGTAGTCGTCACCGGCGACGGCTACGAGAACCTCACCGACTACCCTCGAGAACTGGTGGTGTGATCCGCGTCGACCGCTTCGGCCTGGCGCTGGGGGCCGCGCTCGCGGTGCCGCTGGCGGCGCTGCTGGCCGCGGCCCTCGGCCGTGACTTGCTCGGGCCAGCGCCGCTGGCCGGCGCCGTGGTCGCACTCCTGGCGGGCATCGGCGCCGGCAGTCTGCAACCGGAGGCAGCCGTCCAGGTCGGCGGTTCCGAACTGCGGGGGGCGCTCGTCGCCGTCCCGCTGGCTGGGGTCCTCCTCGTTGTCGCGCTCGACATCGGAGGGATTGTTCCGGGGGCGGCGGCCGCCGGCTGGGCGCTGCTACCGGCAGCACTGTTCGGCGCACTCGCGGCGGTCGTGGCTGGCAACGCCCACAGTCGCGCGATGCGGGACGACCCCCGGCTGGAGTGGGTAGCGGCGCCACCCCCGGTGATCCGGCGGCGTTGGCGGCTGGCGCTAACCGGTGCCGGCCTCGCGGTGGCGGTCATCGCGCTCGCGGGATCGCTGGTTGAGGGCGCGTTGGGACCGCTCAGCGGGGTCGGGGCCGCACTCGTCATTGCGGGCGCTCGCGCCGGGCGGTATCGCCGATTCACCGCCCACGAGTCGGGACTCTGTACCCGAGCCGGCGCCGGCTACGCCCTGAGGCTGGTCCCTTGGGACCAATTCGCCGGCTATCGGCTGACCGACGACGCCATCCTCCTCCGACGGGAGGCGCCCTGGCAACCCTCGCTCCGGTGTGACCGGGCGGACATCGATACCGACGCCGTGACAGCCGTGCTGGCGGCTTCGACGAACGAGTCGGACTGAACGAGTCCGTCCCGGGCGGCCACCCTCTCGCGCGCTTCGTGCGTGGAGTTATACCCGCGGACCGCCTACGCTGCGGTGATGCCAGAGGAAGTCATCTTCAAGACGGAGACCTCGAACAGCCGTAGCGACGTGGCAGCGTACCTGCGCCAGGTCGCGGACAAACTCGACACCGGCGAGCCGGTAAGCCTCGCCGCCGGCGACCAGTCGGTCGATCTCGACATCCCGGGGACAGTCACATTCGAGGTGAAGGCCGAACGCGAGACCGGCGACGGCGCGCCGGAGTTGTCCGTCGAGTTCGAACTGGAGTGGGACGAAGGCGCGGATGGGGAGAGCGGCGACCTCCGTATCGAGTGAATCGCCTCGCTGTCAGGTGGTTCGAGAGAGCGCCGCTCTCTCGTCGTCCCCGAAGACATCGTCTTCCGGCGACCCCGTGGATCACCCGGACAGCCCTACGCGATCATCGGCCTGATAGCTTCGACCAGGTCAAGTGTCCAGCGAGACGATTGAACGGGATATCGAACGAGCCACACACGGGTGAGTGTCCGCGTCACCCCGGGGGCACATGCTGGGACACTCGCCTTGATTATGTGGAGAGCGGAGGGCCTTTGCCGGTCGGTAGGGTAACAGACCTATGAACTGTCTCATCGTCGGCGCTGGCGAGATGGGCCAGTGGGTGGGGGAGACACTCGCCGGGCGGTTCACCGTCGCCTACGCCGACAGCGACGCCGCGGCCGCCGAACGGGCGGCCCGGGCAACCGGGGGGCGGGTCGTCGGTGACGGCGAGCGGTTCGACGCGGTCTGTCTCGCCGTTCCGATACCGGCAGTCAGGGCTGCGGCTCGGGATCACGCCACACGCGTCGATCGGGCGGTGTGGGACGTAACCGGCACAATGGGGTCGGCTGTCGACGCGATGCGCGAGCACGCCCCCGACCGGGAGCGGCTGAGCACACATCCTCTGTTCGCGCCCGACGCGTCGCCGGGGCGGATACCGGTGGTTCACGACGCTCCGGGGCCGGTAACCGACGCAGTGCGGGAGGCACTGGTCGGGGCCGGTAATGAGCTCTTCGAGACGAACCCCGAGGAGCACGACCGGGCAATGGCGACGGTACAGGCTCGAGCCCACGCTGCGGTGCTGGCGTTCGGTCTCGCTCGCGAGGAGGTGCCGGAGCGGTTCCAGACGCCGGTCTCCGCGGCGCTGTCGGAGCTCGTCGAGCGGGTGACCGGCGGCAACCCACGCGTGTACGCCGACGTGCAGGCGGCGTTCGAGGGCGCCGACGAGGTGGCAGGCGCGGCGGCCCGTATCGCCGACGCCGAGGGAACGGCGTTCGAGCGGCTCTACCGCGAGGCCGGGGAGCCGCCCGGCGGGGAGTCGTGAACGCCGACCAGCGTGCCGCGGTACGAGACGCCGCCCGTTACCTCCGAGAAGTGCGCCCAGTCGATCCGGAGGAGGTGTGCGACTACGTAGCGGGCGGCGCCCGCCCAGCCGCCGTGCGGCAGGTGCTCCGCGAAGAGGCGTTCGACCTGGGCTTCCGTGAGCGCAGCGATGGCACGTTCGTCCCAATCGAGGAGGGACCCCTGGAGACCGGGTTCGACGGCGTGGACGCGCTCCCGGTGGCCCACGTCCGTCGTGTCGAGGAGCTGCTCGTCGAGCAGTACGGGCCGGAGTACGCCCGTGGCGAGAGCGGCGATCGCCTTCGCGAGCGCATTCGGGCGCTGAAGGCCGACTATCTCGCCGGCGAGGGTGTCGAGTACGACACGGGGACGGCGCTGGCCTACAGCGCCTACCATCTGCCGGCGTACTACGCCGTCGCCCAGCACGCCGTCGCGGAACTCGTCGACGAGGGACTGCTCGGCCGGCGGCTCCGGGTCTGCGAGGTCGGCAGCGGCGTCGGCGGGCCGGCACTGGGCGTACTGGACCTGCTCCCCGAGGACTGCCTCGTGGAGTACCACGCCGTCGAACCGAGCGCGGCCGCCGAGGCCTTCGATCGGCTGGTCAAGCCCGGCCGCAACCGGACCGTCGCCCTCCACCGCTCCACTGCGGAGGCGTTCGACCCTCCCAGTGACGTGGACCTGCTGCTGTTCGCGAACGTGCTAAGCGAACTCGACGATCCGGTGGGTGTCGTCCGGCGCTATCTAAACTCGCTGGCGGCCGATGGAACGTGTCTCCTGCTGGCGCCCGCGGACCTGAACACCGCCACCGGTCTGCGGGCGGTCGAGCGGGAGTTGGTCGACGGCGACGCCGTTCCCGCAGTCACCGCCTACGCCCCGGAACTCCGGCTCTGGCCGGACGCCGCGCCGACGGACAGGGGGTGGTCGTTCGTCCGGCGGCCGGACATCGAGGCGCCGCGCTTCCAGCGGGCCATCGACGACGCAGCGGGCGCGACCGGCGAGTTTCTGAATACGGACCTCAAGTACGCCTACAGCGTGCTCCGGGTGGACGGCCGACGGCGGAGGGAGGTGGCGGTCAGCCGGGATCGGTACGCCCGGATGGCCGACAGCGCGGACAACGTCACCGACCGGATCGACCTGCTGGCGGTGAAGCTCAGCCCCGACATCGGGGAGGGCAATCCGCTGTTCCGCATCGGCGACGGAAGTCAGTCCACCGACCACTACGCCGTGCGGGCGGAGCCTTCCGAACTGAACCGGCTGCTCGTAGCGGCGCCCTACGGCGCCGTGCTGAGCGTCGAGAACGGGCTCCTGCTGTGGAACGACGACGAGCGAGCGTACAACGTCGTCGTGGACGGTGAGACGGTCGTCGACCCCGTCTAGGCGATCACCTCGGTGACACCCTCTTGACGGTTCTCGATACGTTGGCCCAGTTCCGCCAGTCGGACCGACCCGTTCTTCAGGAACGGGAGGCCGTGGCCGGGGCAGACACATTCGACTGCGGGTTCGCGGTCGGCGAAGTCGTGGATACTCTCAACCACGGCGTCGGTGTCGTAGCTGAGCAGCCACGGCGAGGCGGTGAACTCGCCGTCCTCCTCGAATACTAAGTCACCGACGAACGCGGTCGACAGCGGCTCGCTGACGTAGGCCACGTGTCCGGGGGTGTGGCCCGGGGTGCGGTAGGCCACGAAGCTGCCGATGTGATCACCATCCTCGACGTGGCGAACGTCGGCGGGCGCCCTGAGCAGGTACCCCATCGCCCGCTGGACCGCGCCCTTGTGATTATCAAGCGGCGGACTGCGGCGCTTCATCAGGTAGTCCGCGTCGGGCGTGGCCGCGAACACGGTCGCGTTGTCCAGGTCAAGCCGCCCGAACCCGCCGACATGATCCAAGTCGTAGTGGGTAATCAGCACTCGGTCAATGTCGCTGACGCGGTGGCCGAGTTCCGCTACCGCCGAGCGGATCCGGCCGGCATCGAAGGGCGTCCCGGTGTCCACGAGCACCAGATCCTCCCCGTCCTCGACGAGGTAGGCGTTCACGCCGCTCAGCTCCAGCAGCCAGACGCCGGGACGTAGCTCGGTGGGCATATCGCGGAGTAGGCCGCCCGCGGTGAAAAGCACGCCGTCCTGCTCGAAGACCGGAAGCTTTGCGGGGCCGGCGGAGCGAATCGCCGGACAGCGCAACTGTGTCGTTGGGTAGCGTCCCTCTCCTGAAGCTTTAACACTCCTGCGAGCGATAGTAGTAACGCAATGTCAGAACACTCTAACCCAGAGCTCGATCCGCTCCCCTACGACTACGACGCGCTGGAACCGCACATCTCAGAGCAAGTGCTCACGTGGCACCACGACACCCACCACCAGGGCTACGTTAACGGCCTCGCCGGTGCCGAGGAGACGCTGGCGGAGAACCGCGCGGAGGGCGACTTCGGCTCCTCTGGCGCCGCCATCCGTAACGTCACCCAC
>CAZLOO010000020.1:0-15874 GCA_964561055.1 uncultured Halobacteriales archaeon | reverse complement strand
AAGTGGGGCGGGCCCGGCGCCCGCGCGCGCTACCAGAAGTCCTACCGCTAACCATGATGGTACCAGTGCGGTGTTTCACCTGTGGAAAGGTCGTCGGCGAACACTGGGAGGAGTACAAGGCTCGGGTCGCCGAAGGTGAGAACTCCGCGGAGGTGCTGGACGACCTGGGACTAGAGCGGGCCTGCTGTCGGCGGATGCTCGTGTCGCACAAGGACCTCGTCGACATCGTCTCCCCGTACCAGTGAGCGCGATGCAACAGGACTACAACCGCTACGAGAAAGCCCGAATCATCGGCGCTCGAGCACTGCAGGTATCCTACGGTGCGCCGGTGCTGATCGAGACTGAGCAGACCGAGCCGATACTGATCGCCGCCGAGGAGTACGACGCGGGCGTGCTCCCCTTTACCGTGCGCCGGGGGCGAGCATAGCGTGACCCTGATCACCGGGGTGGGATTGCGGCAGGTGCTCGACTCCCGCGGGGACCGCACCGTCGAGGCGGAGGTCCGCACGGAGTCGGGCGGATTCGGCCGCGCGGCGGCCCCCTCGGGTGCCAGCACCGGCGAGCACGAGGCGATCGAACTTCCCCCCGGCGAGGCCATCGCTGCCGCCCGGGAGCACGCACTCCCCCGCATCGAGGGACAGGTATACGCCGGTGACCAGCGCTCGGTCGACCGGGCGCTCCGGGAGGCCGACGGGACTGGGGACTTCTCGGAGATTGGCGCCAACAGCGCAGTCGCGATATCGATGGCTGCCGCGAAGGCCGCCAGCGACCTGCTCGGTGCGCCGCTGTACCAGCATCTCGGTGGCGCGTTTCGGGGAAACAGCTTCCCGACGCCGCTGGGCAACGTCATCGGCGGCGGCGAACACGCCGCCGACGCAACGGACATCCAAGAGTTCCTAGTCGCGCCGGTCGGGGCGCCCTCGATCATGGACGCCGCATTCGCCAACGCCGCGGTCCACGCCGCCGTGGGGGACCTACTGGCCGAGGCGGATGTGTCTGCCGCGAAGGGCGATGAGGGCGCGTGGGCGCCAAGCATCTCCGACAGCGAAGCGTTCGGCCTCGTCTCTCGGGCCGCCGATGCGGTGGCCGAGGAGGTCGGGTTTCGCATCGACCTGGGAGTGGATGTCGCCGCAAGCGAATTGTACGATCCGGAGGCAGGCGTCTACCGCTACAGCAACACGGAGCGGACCCCTGCCGAGCAGGTGGAGTACGTCGCAGGCCTCGTCAAGGAGCACGGCCTGCTGTACGTGGAGGACCCGCTCGACGAGGACGACTTCGAGGGGTTCGCGGCGCTGACCGACCGGATTGGCGAGGACGCGCTGGTATGTGGTGACGACCTGTTCGCCACGAGCGTCGAGCGCCTCGAGCGAGGTGTCGACGTCGGCGCGGCCAACAGCATCCTTGTCAAGCCCAATCAAATCGGGACGCTGACGGGCGCGTTCGACGCCATCGAGCGTGCCCGGCGAGCCGGCTACGAGCCGGTGGTGTCCCATCGCTCCGGGGAGACGGAGGACACGACAATCGCACACCTCGCCGTCGCTACAGACGCGCCGTACATCAAGACCGGCGCGGTCGGCGGCGAGCGCACCGCGAAGCTGAACGAACTGATACGGATCGAGGAAAACGCATGAGCGACAACGAGGAAGGTCTCGAGGCGGAGCCGGCCGAGGCGGCCGACGAGCCCGGGGCTGACGAGACAGAGGCAACGGACGCCGCCGAGGAGGCGGCCGAGACCGAAGAGCAGCCGGCCATTGAGGAGGATGTTATGCCCGACGAGGAGGCCGATCTCCTCATTCCGGTTGAGGACTATCTTGGAGCCGGCGTCCACATCGGTACCCAGCAGAAGACGAAGTCGATGGAGCGGTTCATCCATCGGGTGCGTACGGATGGACTGTACGTCCTCGACATCTCCCAGACGGACGACCGCATCCGAACGGCAGCGTCGTTCCTGGCGAACTACGCACCGGAGCAGATACTGGTGGCGTCCTCGCGACAGTACGGCCGGTTCCCGGCCGAAACGTTCGCCGACGCCGTCGGTGCCCGCGCCCGGACCGGCCGGTTCATTCCGGGGACGCTCACCAATCCGGAGTACGCCGGTTACATTGAGCCGGACGTCGTGGTCGTCACCGATCCCATCGGCGACTCCCAGGCGGTGAAGGAGGCCATCACCGTCGGCATCCCCGTTGTGGCGATGTGTGACTCCAACAACGCCACGTCAAACGTGGACTTAGTCATCCCGACGAACAACAAGGGCCGGAAGGCGCTGTCGATCGTCTACTGGCTGCTGGCTAACGAGGTGCTGGACCGGCGCGGCGCGGACACGGTGTACGCCCTCGAGGACTTCGAGAGCGTTTGACCGGGCAAGAGTTCTGTACTATCAACGCCCTCTAGCCTCCAGCTCGGGGTTCAGGCGGGAGGGCTGGCGACAGGGAGCTCAGCGAGCGCCGGATAGGCGAGATCCGCTGGCAGATTCCCGAACCAGTCCGCCTCGCTCGCGTCTCCTGAGGGGATTCCCTGCCCGCGTGCCCGGAACACCACCGCCACGTCCGGCACGGGGGGTCGGGTGCCGTCGTCAAGAACGAAAACGTGGACACGTTCGAGACCAGCCACCGTTACCTCCAGGCCGGTCGCCGTCCGGACCGCCCTGCGGGCACACGCCTCGTATCCCTCCCCGGGCTCCAGTCCAGCCCCTGGGTCGGTCCAGGGATCGCCCGGCTCCGGGCGCACCAGCAGCGCCTCGCCGTCGGGGTTGAGCACCCACGCGCTCGCTCCGCCGATCTGATTGAACGTCTCGAACCCCGCCAGCGTGTCGTCGTACTCGCCGATGGAGACCGTCCGGTGCTCGCGGACCAGCTCCACCTCGCCGTACTCGGCGGCCAGGTCAGCCACCAGCGAGCGGACGTATCGACAGAGCCGTCCGGGTGCTCTCACTACCCCCCGTTGGGACGGCCCGGCTAAAGAGCCCTCCGTGTGCGCAGGGGCACGGCCGCCAGCCTGGGGAGCGGAAAGACTGTTAGGCGGGGCGACTACGCGAGGGTATGCCGACAACCAGCGCCCCGGGCAAGGTGTACCTGTTCGGGGAGCACGCCGTCGTGTACGGCGAGCCGGCGATACCGTGTGCAATCGGGCGCCGGGCGTGGGTGACCGCCGAACGCCGGGAGAGTGGATTGGTCGTCTCAGCGGAGAACCTCTCGCTGGACGGGTTCACCGTCAGGTGGGATGGGAACGCCGACGAGCAGCCGGATGTGGACGTGCCGACGACGCTCGTGGAAGCGGCACTGGGCTACGTCAACGGCGCCGTCGATCAGGCCCGCGAGGCCGCGAACGCGCCCGATGCTGGGTTCGAGCTAACCGTCGAGAGCGACCTCCCCCTGGGGGCGGGGCTGGGCTCCTCAGCGGCGGTCGTCGTCGCGGCTATTGATGCCGCCGCCAGGGCGCTTGGGACCGAGCTGTCACGCGATGAGCTAGCCGACCGCGCCTACCGCGTGGAGTACGATGTCCAGGACGGGGACGCCTCCCGGGCGGACACGTTCTGCTCGACGGTGGGCGGGGCCGTGCGCGTCGAGGGAGAGCAGCGAGGGCGGCTGCCGGATCCGCCACAACTACCCTTCGTGGTCGGCTATGACGGGGGGAGCGGCGATACCGGCGAGCTTGTCGCTCGGGTGGGGCGGCTTCGCGAGGAGTACGGCTTTGCCGCTGACACGGTGCGGGCCATCGGCGACGTCGTCCGCCAGGGCGAGCGGGCGCTGGCGGAGGACGACGTGAGCAAGGTCGGGCGGCTGATGGACTTCGACCACGGCCTGCTGTCGGCCCTGGGAGTGTCCTCACGGACGCTGGACGCGATGGTATGGGCCGCCCGGGACGCAGGCGCTGACGGGGCCAAGCTCACTGGCGCGGGCGGAGGAGGCTGTGTGGTCGCGCTTGGGAAGCCCGCAGAGGTACTGACGGCGCTGGAGTACACCCCGGAGTGCGAGCAGGCGTTCCCGGCCGAACTGGACACAGAGGGGGTCCGTCGGGAACGATGACCGTCGTCCTGAAGCTTGGCGGGAGCGTCGTCACAGAAAAGAAGACTCCCGAGACGGTGGACGAGGAGCGGCTCGCGTCGCTCGCGGGAGCCATCGGCGACGCCCGCCCAGGGCGGCTGGTGGTGGTCCACGGCGGCGGCTCGTTCGGTCACCCCGCCGCCGAGACCTACGGAATGAGCCGCACCCAGGGAACCGCCGACGCGGGCGTGGTGCGGGCGGTTCACGGCGCGATGACCCGGCTGAACGACGCCGTCGTCGGGACACTCGCCAAGGCCGACGTGCCGGCGGTGCCGATCCACCCGCTGTCGGCGGCCAGCCGGTCCGCGGCGGGAGACCTCAAGCAGCCGGCCGGCGCGGTCACGACACTGCTCGACGAGGGATTCGTCCCGGTAAGCCATGGGGATGTCATCGCCCACGCCGGCTCGGGGGCGACCGTGCTCAGCGGCGACGAGCTCGTCGTGGCACTGGCAGACGCGCTGGAAGCCGACCGGGTGGGGCTGTGCTCTACGGTGCCGGGCGTGCTCGACGCCGACGGCGAGGTCGTCGAGCGGGTCACCGAATTCGAGCAGGTGGCCGACGCCCTCGGTGGGAGCGACGCGACGGACGTCACCGGCGGGATGGCCCGGAAGGTGCGGGAACTGTTAGCGCTAACGGCGCCGGCGCACGTCTTCGATCCCTCAGGACTGGCGGCGTTTCTCGCTGGCGACGCACCGGGTACTCGGGTCGGATAGGGTTTTAGACCGCGGGGCGCGACCGGCCCGTATGCCCCCCATCACGGAGGTGGAGCGGCAGTGAGCAACGCCACAGTGCCGACGACAGACGTGTTCGCCGAGGACATGTTCAATGGATCGGTGGCGCTGGTCACCGGCGGCGGCACGGGAATCGGACGGTCGATAGCGCTCGGATTCGCCCGCCACGGCGCCGACGTCGCCATCGCTTCTCGAGAGATAGACCACCTTGAGCCGGTCGCTGAGGAAATACGCGAGCACGGTGCCCAGGCGTGCGCGACAACCGTCGACGTGCGCGAGTACGATGAGGTGGACACGATGGTTGAGACGGTGATCGAGGAACTTGGCGGCGTGGACGTGCTGGTGAACAACGCGGGTGCGAACTTCCTGTCGCCGGCGGAGTCGCTGACCCCCGAGGGCTGGCGGGCGGTCGTCGGCACCATTCTTGACGGCACGGCGTACTGCACGATGCGCGCCGGCGAGGAGATGTTGGCCGGCGACGGCGGCGCGATCGTCTCTATCGGCGCGACCAACAGCCAACGCGGCGCCCCCTACCACGCCCACTCCGGGGCGGGAAAGGCGGGCGTCCACAATCTAATGCAATCGGTGGCCGTCGAGTGGGCAGACCGCGGCGTGCGCGCAAACACCGTCGCCCCGGGTATCGTCGAAACGGAGGGCGTAAAACAGGCCGCTGGGGGGGGCCTGCCGGACTCGCTGCGGGAGACGATACCGATGGACCGGTTCGGGCAACCGTCGGACGTCGCCCCGCTGGTGCTGTTCCTGGCCAGCCCCGCCGCCGCCTACATTACAGGCGGCTATTACGCCGCGGACGGCGGCTACGCGCTCCCGACGGTGCCGTACTGACGGACCGACCGGGGAACTTTTGCTGGCGCACCGCCCACGTGAACGTGTGACAGGGTACGACGAAGAGGACCTGCGATTCGCCGCCGGCGCCGTGGCCGACGCCGGGACAGCGGTCGCGATGACTGGCGCCGGCGTCTCGACCGCCTCCGGCATCCCGGATTTCCGTGGTCCGGACGGGCTATGGGAGCGCTACGACATGGAGGATTTCCACCTCCGGCGCTTCGACCGCGAACCCGGAGAGTTCTGGCGCGACCGGCTAGGGATGATCGAGGAGCTGTACGGAGAGGGTGTCGAGCCAAACGCCGCCCACGAGGCGCTGGCCGGGATGGAGCGGGCAGGCGCGCTGAACGCACTGCTGACCCAGAACGTGGACGGACTCCACGGCGAGGCCGGCAGCGAGGAGGTGGTGGAACTCCACGGCAACGGCTCGCGGGTGGTGTGTCGTTCTTGTGGCCGGCGAGCTCACGCCGAACAGGCCCGCGAACGGGCCCGCAACGGGGAGCTACCGCCTCGCTGTAGAGAGTGTAATGGCATCCTGAAGCCGGACGTCACCCTGTTCGGGGAGGCGCTCCCCGAGCACGCCCACTATCGTGCCCACGCGCTCGCGCAGAACGCAGACACGTTCCTCGTCGCCGGCTCATCGCTCACCGTCGAGCCGGCGGCAGGCTTCGCCCGCGAGGCAGCCAACAAGGGGGCGACGCTGATCCTCGTGAATCTAGAGTCGACGCCGCTCTCCGACCGCGCGGAGTACGATTTCCGGGCGGACGTCACCGACCTCCTCCCGCGGCTGGCGTCAGCCGTGGAGTCGTACTGAGCGGCCGCGACGAGAACGTTTAGACGCTGGGCACTACACACTACCGTATGCGCGTCGTATCGAGCGGATGGCGCTACGGGGGGGTACTGGCAGCGCTGGCCGTGCCGGCACTCCTCCTGACGCCGCTGGTGAGCCTCGGATTCATCGCGCTTGCTGCGGGCACAGTATGGTTCCACCGTGATCCAGAGCGCTTGCCGCCGCCGGACGGCGTCGTCGCTCCCGCCGATGGCCACGTCTCAGTCCTCCGTGAGGAGCCCGACGGCCGCATCCGGGTGGGGACGTTCATGAACGTCACCGACGTCCACGTCAACCGCGCGCCAGCGCCGGGAACGGTCGCGAGCGTCGAGCACACTCCCGGCGCCCACTGGCCGGCGTTCTCGAAGGAGTCCGACCGCAACGAGCGGGTAACCATCAGCGCCGAGGGGTGGGAGCTGACACTCATCGCTGGCGCGTTCGCCCGGCGCATCCACCCGACGGTTGTCCCCGGCGAGCGGATCAATCGCGGCGAGCGAGTCGGTTACGTCTCCTTCGGCTCCCGCGCTGATGTGCTCCTGCCGGCGGCGGTGACGTGGGGAGATCTCCGGGTGAGCAAGGGCGACCGAATCCGCGCCGGTGAGACGGTGTTGGCCGAGGTAGAGCTGCCAGGGGAACGCGAAACTGGCCAGAACCGGGAGCGGGCTGAGCGCTAGTCGAATTCCGCGCGCTCGACGGCCTCTTCTAGGGATTCCCGGTTCTCGACTTCACCGGGATCCATCTCGACGGTGCGGGTCTCGCCACCCTTCGTCACCCGGACGGTCACCGTCCCACGGGGATTGTTGCGCGTTTTCAGCTTCGCAACGCTGATCAGAAGAAACCACAGCGCGACGAGGGTTCCGACGGTGTAGACCACCGTCACCTCGAATGTAAGATGATCGGGGGTGGCTCCGATCCAGCGCACCGGGTATACCCGCCAAAACAGCAGCGCGCCCAGGAACTGGAGGCCGGCGCCGGCACCCACCCGGAGGCGCTCGCCGGTGGACACCGGGAGTGCCAGCATCGTCCCAACGAACAGCGCCGGCACGCCCAGTGCAGCCAGCGTGCCCGCAGCCCGGCGGGTGGCGTACACGCCCCACCCACCCGGGCCGAGATTTGTCGAAACGAGAACGACGCCGACCAGCAGGGCGACGGCGCCGGCGGCGAACACCCCCACCCCCGCGAGGATGAGTCGTGTCCGCGTATCCGGGGCTGACCGCCGCTTATAGGCCGCCCGCATGCTCGAACTGGCCATACAGCCTCTGGGCGGTGCGGCGACAAAAGCACCCGTCAGACGGGCGACAGACAGCCCCCGCGACGCCTTTATATTCCGGACCGGCCACGCCTCCCCCATGGAATACGGCGTCGTCGACCTCGAGGACGTGAACGTAACCGACCTCTCGGACGTAGAGTCGGTGCCCCCCGACCACGACATCCGGGCAGTCGGAGACGCGCTGGGCACCGAGAAGGTGAAACTGAACGTCTGGTATATCGAACCCGGCGAGGAGATAACATACCACGCCCACAGCGAGCAGGAGGAGATATACTACGTCATGGAAGGGACGTTTTCGCTGAAACTCGGCCCCTCCGGCGAGGAGGAGTACATCGAGGTTGGACCGGGAACATTCTACGCCGCCGGCCCCGAAACCGGCCACGGCCATCGGAACGTCGGTGATGACACTGGGGTGATACTGGCCATCGGGGCCCCGGCCGTGGAGGACCCGGGGTTAGATCCGCACTCGCTCTAGTTGCCCCGCGAGGAGCGGGCCTCGCGCACCTCCGCACCGTCCCGCAACTTGTCCTCGCAGTTCGGACAGACGCGCACGGTGTCCATCCCTGTAGGGGCGAACACGCGCACGTACGCCTCGGTCACGAACGCACCACAGTTACGACATTCGGGCATCCCGTGGACACCGACTACCAAGACACATAAGAGTTACGTCAGACTGATGCTACGCCCGGGAAATGGCCCTACGAGCCGTAGCTGGCCTCGATGTACTCCACGATGCGCTCGGACTCGGCCATCGTGATGCCGCGCTCGTCGTCAACGAGCACTGGCACCGCCCGCTGGCCGGAGACCCGCTTTACCTCGTCGCGCTCCGAATGGAGCCCCTCCACCCAGACGCTGTCGAACTCGATGTTCCGCTCCTCCAGTTCGTCGACGACTAGCTCACAGTACGGACAGCCCTCCAGTCGGTACAGGGTGACGCTCATACCGGAGGTAATGCGCCCGGGGTTATCAAGCTCCGGGACGCGCGCTGCCCCGTTGCAGGCCCGCCACAGGGCTAAGTTCCCGGCAGTCGTGGAGGAGGTATGGGGACGGAGCTGGGATTTGGCTCTATCGAGGGAGAGGTGACCGCCAGCCTCAATATCGAGGGGACGCTTCCGTCGTGGCTGTCCGGCAGCCTGATCCGCAACGGGCCAGGGAGCTTCCGGGTCGGCGACGGCGAAGTCGACCACTGGTTCGACGGGCTGGCAATGCTTCGGAAATTCACCTTCGGCGATGGGGTAAGCTACCAGAACCGCTTTCTCCGAACGGACACCTACCGCTCGGCCGAGCGCGGAGAGTTTGACGGCGGTTTCGCCACCGGTGGCGCGAGCCTCCTCAAGCGGCTCCGGGCGCTCGTCGTGGAGAACACGTACGACAACACGAACGTCATTGCCGAGCGGGTTGGGGAGCGCTACCTCGCTATGACTGAAACTCCCCGCTGGACGGAGTTCGACCCGGAGACGCTCGACACACTGGGCTCCATCGAGTACGCCGGCGAGGAGCCCTCGGGCCAGCTCGCCTGCGCGCACGTCCACCACGATCCCTGGACGGACCGCGTGCTCAACATCGAGACGGAGTTCGGCCGCACCTCCCGTTACCACGTCTACGAGATGGGCACGCCGGCCAAGCGCGAGCACGTCGCCACTGTGCCCGTCGAGGAGCCGTCCTACATGCACAGTTTCGCGGCCACCCGCCGGTACGTCGTACTCACGGAGTTTCCCTTCGTCATCGATCCCCTCGAGTTCCTCCGACCGGACGGTGACGATGCGTTCATCGACAATTTCCGGTGGGAGCCGGAGCAGGGCACCCGGCTGGTCGTCATCGACCGCCGCTCCGGTGGTGTGGTCGCCGAGCCGCGCGTGGAGCCCTTCTTCGGCTTTCATGGCGTCAACGCCTACGAGGACGGCGAGGAGATCGTGCTCGATGTGGAGACGGTGCCGGACACCGAATCAATCGGCGCGCTCTACCTCGACCGCCTTCGGGAGGGCGCGTTCGACGTGTTCGGCGGCCGGTTCGATAGATTCCGAATCCGCCCGCGGGCCCGTGGCTCGCCCGACGTCGAGCACACCCGCGTATACGACGGCGGTACCGGCCTCCCGACTGTGTCGCCTGACGTGCGGATGCGCAAGCACCGCTACGCCTACGCTCAGGGCGCCGACCAGCCGGTGACCGAGTGGCCGGACGCCGTCGTGAAAGTGGACTGCGAAACCGGCGAGGTCCGAGAGTTCGAGCGCGACGGCTGTTACCTGAGCGAGCCGATCTTCGTTCCCCGGCCGGACGGCAAGCGCGAGGATGATGGCGTGGTGCTGTCGGTTGGGCTCGACACCGGCGTCAAGCGGTCCGTGCTCTACGTGCTTGACGGCGAAACCCTGACCGAGCGGGCGCGGGCGCCGCTTCCGCACGCGCTCCCGTTCGACTTCCACGGCCGCTTCTTCCCGGAGGTGGGCGGGTGAGTGATTCTTCGCGTGAGGACTTCGATTTCCATGCTCAATACCTGGGCAACAAGTTTCACTGGCGACGACCGGATACCCCCAGTCGGTTCTGATCGCCTCTTTCAGTCCCCCGCGCGGTTGGTTGGGATAGCGACTGGGCGCAATTAAAGAGGGCTGCTCGCCTGACCGCCCTCGCGACGCAAGCACCGCGGAGGAGAAGCGACCGGAGAGAGCATGTCCCCGAGGCGTGCAGCGAAGCGCGGGGGTTCGAGCTAGTAGAGACTTTCCGGCTGTACGCGGCCATAACGAACCCCTGCGTCGGGACATCGTGCGAGGATACACCACGTGCCTATGGGGAAGACACAATTGTGCCCCCGACCAACCACCCTGTATGGTTCAGATGGAGTCGGAGGACACGCTCGAACAGGGCGACGTCGCGCCGGCGTTCGAACTGCAGGGAACCGACGGCGCCACCTACACGCTCGACTCGTTCGCGGACAACGATGCGCTGCTGGTGGTGTTCACCTGCAACCACTGCCCGTACGCGGTGGCGAAGTTCGACGCGCTCAACGCCATCGCCGCCGACTACGATGACGTCGCCGTGGTCGGAATCAACCCGAACGACGCCGAGCAGTACCCGGAGGACGACTACGAGACGATGGTGGAGTACGTCGAGGACGGCCGCGTCGCCTACGACGCCTATTTGCGCGACGAAAGCCAAGAGATCGCGGCCGCCTATGGCGCCACCTGCACGCCGGACCCGTTCCTGTTCGCGCGCCACGACGGCGAGTGGCACCTGAAGTACCACGGTCGGCTGGACGACGCGCTCAACCCGGACGACGAGCCCTCGGGGGAGCCCGGCTTCGAGATGCGAGCGATAATCGACGACGTACTCGCCGGCGAGACGATCGATGCGGAGTTCAAACCCTCCCGGGGTTGCTCCATCAAGTGGAAAGAGGAGTAAGCCGCTACCCCGGGGCCTCCACAGCACGGTGCAGCCTGCGAGCGCGAGCGACCTATGGGGGCGGCGGTGACCAGCGCTATCGGCACTCGGTAGCCATGGGTTCAGCCGAACACCAGCAGGTGCACGGCCGCCTGTACCTTGGTCGGCCCGAAGACGACCGTGTCCAACGGCCGGTGCTGAGCCGACGGGTCGAGGCGCGCAGCACCGTGCGACACAAGGAGGGTCGCGACCGCGACCGCCGGCGGAAGGAACACAACGACCATCTGCGGGATGTAGCTGTCCGGCATCGCCGCGGCGGTGAAGTCGACAGCCACCTCGACCTGGAACCGCGGAACAGGACGAGGCCAATCGCGGTCCCGACGACCACAAGCGCCAGACCGGCGCGGTCGGCACGGCTGCAGAGGACCACGGTACGTGAGTGTCGTTAGTGTTTCGCCCTTTCGCCGGACACCGCCCCGGAGCTGATGACCTCGGCCGACCAACACACGGGTATGAACGTCGCCGGACACGTGAGCGGGGACCGGCTGTGGTCGGACATCGAGCGGAACGGCGAGTTCGGGAGCCTCAATTGCGAGGGGCGGGGCCGTACGGCGCCGACCGGGAGCGAGGCGAACCGCCGCTGTCGAAAGTACCTTCGTGAACGTCTGGCGGACGCCGGCCTCGCGGTGCGGGTGGACGCCGTCGGCAACATCGCCGGCCGGTGGGAGCCGCCGGGCACGTCGGGGGCACCGGTCGCTTCAGGGAGCCATCTCGACTCCGTGCCGGGAGGGGGTATTTTCGATGGCCCGCTGGGAGTGTACGCCGCCCTCGAGGCGGTGCGAGCGATGCAGGACGCCGGCGTCAAGCCCTCGCATTCGGTCGAAGTGGTGTCGTTCACCGAGGAGGAAGGTGCCACGTTCGGTCCTGGACTGCTCGGCTCCTCGGTGGCGACCGGGGCCCGCTCCGTAGAGGAGGCGCTGGCTCTGGCCGACGGCGACGGTCGCACCCTCAAGACGGCTCTGGAGGCCACGGGCGCGCGGGGAGAGGGTCGGCTTAACGCGCAAGCCTGGGACGCATGGCTGGAACTGCACGTCGAACAGCACACCCGTCTAGAGAAGCAGGGGGTCCCAGCCGGTATCGTGACGGAGATCACCGGCATCACTCACTGCACGGCGACCGTCGAGGGCGAAGCCGACCACGCCGGCGCAACTCCGATGGGTCCGGGCCGGGGTGACGCGCTCGCCGCTGCGAGCGAGGTCGTGTTGTCCGTCGAGGAGGCCGCCAAGCGCCGCGCCGACCAGGACTCGACTGCGGTCGCGACGGTCGGCAGCCTGGACGTCTCGCCCAACGCCACCAACGTCGTCCCGGGGCGCGCGGAGCTGGGTATCGACATCCGGAGTACGGAGACGGACTCCATCGCCGCGCTCGTGGACGGGACCGAGGAAGCGCTGGCAACCGTCGAGGAAGAACGGAAGGTCCGGACCACCCTGGAGACGGACCTGGACCTCGACCCGACGCCAATGGCCGAGCGGGTACAGGAGGCCGCCCGGGCGGCCGGCGGGCGGACCGAGGTGGCTACGACGGCACTCCACTCGGGGGCTGCTCACGACACGATGCATCTGGCAAGCGTTACCGAGGCCGGGATGCTGTTTGCCCCATCCCGCGACGGGGTATCGCACTCCCCACGGGAGTGGACGGATCCGGCGGACTGTGCGGACGCGACGCGCGTGCTTGCGGGTGCGCTGACGGACCTTGTGGGGGCCTAAACCTGCAGTGCCGACGCCACGAGTGCCAGCAGGTCATTGAATGTGACGCCGGTCAGCGAGACGACGGCGTCGAACCCGCCGAATCCGTAGCCGAACACGAAGGCCGCGGGAATGGCGGCCGCAGCGGCTGCGCGGGCGGGCGAGATACGGTGGACGACGACCAACCCCACCACCAGCAGCACCGCGCCGTACCCGGTGGCGGCGATACGCAGCATCTCGAATGGGACAGCCCCCAGTTCCAGGCCGACGCGGGCGGCAACGACGACAAGCCGCGTCGGCTCAAAGGGTATGCCGGCCAGCGCACACGGCGCGGCGGCGTAGGCCACCGTCTGGACGGTCTTCGAGACGCCGGCGCGCTCCTCGACGAGCAGTATTAGCGCCACCGTCAGGAGCGCGGCGGCGAGATGCAGCCCCAGCGGTGCGATGAATATCGCCACGGCGAGCAGCGCGAACAGCGCCGACACGGCGGGCGAGGCGCCGACCTGGGGCACCGAAGCGGGGTCAAGCGCGAAACGCGTGACAACGTGGAGCAGTGTGACCGCCACGCCAAACACGAGGCCGGGGGCCTGGTCGCCAGCGGCGATACCGCTGGCGAAGAAGCGCCGCGGCCGCACCATCACCTCTACCCAGGCTCGGAGGACGCCAATGGGGCCGCGCTCGCGGCCGCCCTCGGGGCTCTCAACCCACTGTGTCACTGGTTGAGCGTGACGTCTCGGCGCAATCAGCGTTCCGGACATCGCCGTGAGCAACTCGTCCAGGCCGGGCGACATGGCGGTGGGACACGGCGCCGCCGAGAGGTCCTCGCTGGCACATCGACTCTCCTGTTCGCCGGCTGTTCCACCGGTCCGGGCGGGGACGAACCGATCGACGACGGCGACGGCAGCGGTACCGACGGCAGTGATAGCGATACGGGAACCGCGACCAGCGGAACCGACAGGACGACGACCAGGTCCACGCCCTCGCTCTCCTCGAATCTGCGGCGCTCGGACGGGAACCTAATGATTGACTTCCCGACGTTCAGCGCCGGCGACCCGACGGTCAAGCGGGAGGCGCCGGTTTCGTTTCCGGAGGGTCCAATCTTCGATGTCGTCGGCGCGGACGAGGAGGAAGCCATCTCCCCGGGTGCGATCGACCCCGCGGTCGAGGTGAGCCGAACCCTCTCTCCGACGGACGAACCGCGGGCGTTCGTCGCACCCACACTTCAGGAGATAGATAGGTTCGAGTTCCATACATACGCAACGGCAGGGTTCCGGGACATCGCGGAGATGCAGCTTATTGCCGGCGGGGGAGACCTGCTGTCCACCGAGGAAGAGGTGCTCGCCAGACAAGCGGAGTTCGAGGAGATAGCCGACACCGTGTTCCGGGACATCACAAGCGGGAGCGAGATGTCTGGAGTCGACGACGGCACGGCACTGGCGGTGCTGGTCTCGGACGCTTCCTTCGAACGGCTCAACGACAACGGCTCGGGGGCTGGGACGCCGACAGGGATCGTCTGTCAGCCACAGGACTCAGGCGGATCCCAGCCCGACGTGCCACAGGTTGCTCTCCGGCCCGAGTACGAGAGCGACGACGGCGTGGTGACGGTCACCCACGAGAGCGGGGACAGCGTGGGGCGTCGAACTTCACGGTCCCCCTTAGAGGGCGAGCCGACAACGCTCAGTTCGAGGGCAGCGTCCAGACCGAGGACAGGGTCACCGTCGACGCGAGCAGCTACGGCTCAGGGGACGTCCTGCGGGTGGTCTTGCAGAGCCCGGACGACAACACCTCGGCAGTACTGGCGGAGTACGTGCTTCCCTAACGAGGCGGGGACTCAATGCCGGCGTAGCGGACGGCGTTCTCGCCGAGCATGGTGAGCCGCTCGGCGATGGCCTCGTCGGTCACCGTCCCTGTTTCATGGTCGATCCGGCTGGACGCGCGCTGGATCGCCGCAGTACGCGGGATGACCCAGGCATTCAGGGTCGTACACACTGCCCGGAGGTGCGAGAACGTCCCGCCGGGAAGCCCGCCGCCGGAGACGGCGACCAACCCGCAGGTGGTGTCGCGAAACTCGTCGAAGCCGCAGTAGTCGATGGCGTTCTTCAGCACGCCGGAGTAGGAGCCGTGATAGACTGGCGTTCCCAGCAGGAGGCTGTCGGCGCGCTCGACGCGCTCTAGCAGCCCCGGCGCGTCGCCGACCTCCCGGTCGTCGGCGTCGAACACGGGAAGTTCGTACTCCCTGAGGTCGATACAGCCGGTTGCCGCCCCGGCTTCGGCCGCCGCATTGAGCGCGTGATCCAGCGCCACCCGCGTGTTGCTCCGGTCGCGGAGGCTTCCCGACAGCCCGACGACGTGTGGCTCGTCCATGGCGGGAGCAGGCAGGGGTGGCGCAAAAGCGTGGCCTTCCGGCCCGGTCAGTCAACCGTCTCCAGCAGATAGGCCGCCGGGAACGCCACTAGCAGGGCGGCTGCAACGGTCACGAGCAGCACCCCCAGCGGCATCCCGCCGGCGCCGCCGCCAACCGCGAGACCAATCCCTACCCCGAGCGATACCACCAGCGCGCGTTCCGTTCGTTTATTCATCGTTGTCATTTCCGGAGTCGTGCCCGCTCGCCGTCCAGTTCGACTAGGCCGTCCTGCTCCAGATCTCCGAGCAGGTCGGCTAGCCACTCGCGGCCGTGCTCGCCCTCGGGTGCGTAGTCGACCCGGACCCGCCGCCCGAGGTCGTCCAGCGACAGCTCGCCGTGCTCGCGGAGCGCGCCAATCACGCGTCCGCGCATTTGCCGGCGCGACCCTTCGAACGCCGGCTGGGTCGGGACGTCCGGTGCGGTGAAGTCGCCGGTCTCGTACGCGTGGCACCACGCGCGCCACGGACACCCGGCGTCGTCGCAGCTCGGGGTCTTCTCGCACGCCACCCCGCCGAGTTCCATGACGGCGTTGTTCCAGACGCGGGACTCGCCATCGGGCAGCAGTGCACTCGCGGCGTCCTCGAACGCGTCGTCGTCGTCCGGCACGTCGAACGCGCGGTACAGCACCCGCTTCACG
>CAZLOO010000019.1:0-15939 GCA_964561055.1 uncultured Halobacteriales archaeon | reverse complement strand
CCATCAACCCGACCGGGCCGGCGCCGAAGATCGCGACTGACTCGCCGGGCTCAAGATTGGCCAGCTCCGTGCCGTGCCAGCCCGTCGGGAAGATGTCCGCCAGCAGGGCGAACGCGTCCTCGTGCTTATTACCCTCCGGTAGTTTCAGCGCGTTGAAATCAGCGTAGGGGATGCGTAGCTTCTCGGCTTGGCCACCCTTGTACGGCCCCATGGCGACGTAGCCGTAGGCGCCCCCGGCGAACCCGGGGTTGACGTTGGTACAGAACCCGGTGTAGCCGTTCTCGCAGTTGCGACAGAACCCGCAGGCGACGTTGAACGGCGCCACCACGCGGTCGCCCACCTCCAGCGAGGAGACGGCGTCGCCGACCTCGGTCACGATTCCCATGTTCTCGTGGCCGAACACGATTCCCGGCTCTGCGGCGGTCCGGCCCTCGTACATGTGGAGGTCCGACCCGCAGATGCAGGAGGTAGTGATGTCGATCAGTACGTCATTCGGATGCTCGATGCCCGGTTCCTCGACCTCCTCGACGGCCACCTCGTGGGGTCCCTTATACACGACGGCATTCATTGACATCTGTTATCGACCACCAGGGGCGTTGCTTGGTACCGACTTAGTTCTGTGGATACATTTCTCGGTAATTGGACAAATGTAGAAAAGTTCGCCCAGATTGTCACAACTCGGCTGGGTGTCGATCCTGTCGTGCGTCAGAGGCCGTCGTCCGAGTGGAGCCGGCGGAGTTCCTCCCGGGTGTTGACGTTCGTCAGCGACGCCGCCAAGCCGACCCGGTGGCCGGCCGCGACAGGCAGCCGCCGGACCGTATTGAGGGTGTCCAGCAGCGACCATATCCCGGCGTCGCCGGAAAGCCGCCCCGCGGCCTGCCGGACCGCCGCCCGGCGGTACAGCGCGTGGGTGGGCTGGACGACCCCGTTTTGAAGCACTGTGACCGCGTCCTCCCGGCGGGCGTGGCCGGCCTGCCAGCGAACCGCAGCGGGGGACAGCAGCGGCATGTCACAGCCGGCGACGAACAGGTACGGCTCGTCGACCGCTCGGGCGGCGCCGACGACGCCTGCTAGCGGTCCCTCAAAGCCGGAGGCGTCCTCGACGAACGCCGGTTTCTTCAGCACCGCCGCCATCGCCCCCGCCCGACGAGCGGTCCGAGCCGCGACGACCGGCGGGCGGCCGGTCGCTTCCGTGAGTGCGGCGGCGACCCGCGCGACCAGGGGCCGCCCCTCCAGCGTTGCCAGCGCCTTCCGAGCGCCCTCGAACCGCCGGCTCCGCCCGCCGGCGAGCACCACCCCCCGGACGGGGGGCCGACCCTCGGCCGTTCCCGGACGTAGGGTTCGAGCGGGGTTTGGTTCTTTCACGCGGCTCTAATCCGGGTAGTGACCGTCCCAGGGGCGCTCGCGTTCGAGGGCGGCGCTAGCGGCCAGCACGGTGTCGTCGGCGTACCGGTGGCCGACGAGCTGGAGCCCTACGGGCAGCCCCCGGTCGGTAAGTCCTGCGGGCACGGACGAGGCAGGATGTCCTGTCCAATTGAACGGCCAGGTGAGCGCCAGCTCCCAGTCGGTGCCGGTGTCGGCGTGCAGCCCCATCCCGGAGGTGGCCAGCGTCGGCGTCGCCAGCAGGTCGTACTTGGCGAGGCTCGCCTGGACGGCATCGTACAGCGTCGTCCGGAGAACACCCGTCCCGGCCACGTCGGCCACTGATCGCTCGTCGCCGATCGCCAACAGCTCCAGCAGGCTGTCGGAGACCTGGTCGGGGTAGTCACGCAGGTCGATGCCGAACGACTGCTTCAGCGTCTCTGCCGTACCCACCAGTGCCGTCGAGAATGTGGTCTCGATAGCGTCGGCCATCTCGTCCATGCTCAGTCCGTGGTCGACGGTCACCTCTTCGACGGCCGCGCCGGCGTCGGCCAGCGCCCCAACCGCCTCGCGGGCGACCGCCCGGACATCCTCCTCGACCGGGAAGACACCTAGGTCGGGTGTGTACCCAACCCGCAGGTCCTCCACCGGCTGGTCGACCGCGTCCCGAAAGTCGATCTCTACCGGGACGCTCGCTGGGGCGTCCGGGTGCTGACCGGCGGTCACCTCCAGCATGAGAGCGGCGTCCTCGACAGTGCGAGCGAGCGGGCCCATCACGGAGTGGTGGGTCTCGAGGCCGAAGGCGTTGGGCCGACCGTCGATCGGCACCAGCCCGTAAGAGGGCTTGTGACCGAACACGCCACAGGCCGCCGCCGGGATACGGATGGAGCCGCCGGCGTCGCTGCCGGTGGCGGCCGACGCCATCCCTGCGGCGACGGCCGCCGCCGACCCGCCCGAGGAGCCGCCGGCATTGTACTCCGGGGCCAGCGGCGAGGCGGTTGCTCCGACCAGCTCGTTGTCGGTCATGCCCTTGTGACCGAACTCCGGGACGTTCGTCTTCCCGAGGACGACAGCACCAGCCTCCTGCAGCCGGCTCACGACCGCGGAGGTGCGCTCGGCGGTGTAGCCGGCGTCGGCGACGAGCTTCGACCCGAACGTATGTCTCACTCCCTCCACGAGATCACGTAGGTCCTTCAGCGCCACCGGCACGCCGTGTAACGGACCCAGCCGTTCCCCGGCCTCGACGGATCGCTCGGCGGCCGCGGCGGCCTCACGGGCACTGTCGCCGGTAACGGTGACGTAGGCGTTAATCGCCTCGTCGCGCTCGTCGATGCGTTCGAGGTACGTCTCCGTCGTCTCGACGGGGGATAGCTTCCGCTCGCGGATACGCCTCGCGAGCTTCGCCGTCGACAGGTACGGGTCGACCATATCCGGGCGGACCGGCGCTGCCGTCTTGAGGGTTCCCCCGGTCGCTGATTCCCGTCTTCCCGGGCAGGCAGGCGTCGAAAGCTATAGTTGCCCGACCGTCGACGGGCGCGGTGTGACCGAGTACACCTATGTGCAGACGGAGGACGTGACCGACCGCATCGGCCGGTTAACGCTCGACCGCCCGGAGAAGCTGAACGCGCTGGACAAGGCGTTCCTCCAGGAGATACCGCGGGCAATTCGCGACATGGAGACGTACGACGTGCTGGTCGTCGACGCGTCCGGGGACGCGTTCACCGCCGGGGCAGACCTCGACGAGGCGAAGGCTGACAGCGAGGAGGCCGGCCTCTACCAAGAGCTCACCCGCGCCACCCGCGGATTCGAGGGACTGGTCGTCGGCGCGCTCCATGGTTGGGTCATCGGCGGCGGCTTCGAGTGGACGCTGTCGTTCGACCTGCGCTACGCCGCCGCCGATACTATCTTCAAGATGACCGAGTCCGAGGTCGGACTGCCGATATCGAACGCCTCGACAATGTATCTCCCCTTGCTCATCGGCGGCGCCCGCGCTCGCGAGCTGGTGTACACCTGCCGGGACCTGCCCGCCGAGGAGGCCCACGATATCGGCCTGGTGAACGGCGTGTTCCCCCGCGAGGAGCTTGGCGAGGAAGTGATGAGTGTCGCTGAGGACGTGGTGGAGAACAAGTCACAGCTCGCGCTCCGGCTCAACAAGAAGGGATTCAATAACGCGTTCCCCGTCGAGGACGTCCTGGAATTCGAGACGCTGTTGGGGGACTTCGCGAACGCATCGCCGGAGGAGGATATCGACTGGTAAACGGCCTGTCAGCGGTCGCGCCCACGGGCGAGAAGGATTGTAGGTGTCGTGAAGAGCCTGTCCTCAACGTCCGACGGCGGCCGGGTCCTGGCGGGTCTCAGGCGTCCGGCCAGCGCTCGATGTAGATCGTCTCGTCCGTATAGAACCGGACGACGTCCTCGGCCTGCGCGTGGAGGTCGCCGAAAAAGGAGTCCTTCTCGCCGCCGAAGTGGAAGAAGGCCATCGGCGCGGCGGTACCGACGTTAACGCCGAGATTACCTGCCTCCGCGTCGTGCCTGAACTTCCTGGCGTCGGCACCTTCGCTGGTGAAGAGGCTCGCGGCGTTGCCGAAGTCGCTCTCGTTGAGCACTGCGATGCCCTCGTCGACATCCGCGACGGGGATGACGCCCAGCACCGGGCCGAAGATCTCCTCCCGGGCGATGGCCATGTCAGGGGTGACGTCGCTGAACACCGTCGGGCCGAGGAAGTTGCCGTCCTCGTAGCCATCGACGGTGACGTCGCGTCCGTCGACGACCAGTTCGGCGCCCTCCTCGACGGCGGAGTCGATATACCCCCGGACCCGCGCCTCGTGGTCGGCGGAGATGAGCGCGCCGATATCGGTATCGGGATCAAGACCATCACCTACGACCTGCTCGCGGGCCTCCCTGGCGACCTCTTCGACGAACTGCTCGTACACCGGCTCGGCGACGACCGCGATGTCATTCGCAAGACAGCGCTCGCCGGCGCAGGCACACGCGGAGCTAACGGTCTTCTGGGCTGCGAACGCGAGATCGGCTGATTCGGCCACGATGATGTGGTTCTTCGCGCCACCCTGTGCCTGCACACGCTTGCCGTTGGCCGCCGCCCGCTCGTAGATGGTCCTTGCGACGGGGGTGCTCCCGACAAAAGAGACCCCCTCGATACCGTCGTGGTCCAGGATGGCGTTGACCGTGTCCACGCTCCCATTGATGAGTTGGACGATTCCGTCCGGGAACCCCGCCTCGTCGATAAGCTCGAACAGGAGTTCCGGGGTCATCGGGTCCTGCTCGCTCGGCTTGAGGATGAACGCGTTCCCGGAGGCGACCGCGTACGGGAGGAACCACAGCGGGATCATGCCAGGGAAGTTGAACGGCGTGATGGCGGCGAACACGCCCAGCGGCTGACGAACGGCGCTTTCGTCGATGTTCGGCGCCGCGTTTGCCACGTTCCCGGCCTTCATCAGCGACGGGATGCCACACGCAACTTCCACGTTCTCGATGCCGCGCCTGAGCTCACCCCGAGCCTCTGCCATGGTCTTTCCGTGCTCCCGGACGAGCGTCTCTGCCAACTCGTCGTGGTGCTCCTCTAGCAGCGTCTTCAACCGGAACAGCGGCTGGATGCGCTCCTCGACCGGCCGGGATCGCCACTTCTCGAACGCCCGCTGCCCGTGGGTGACCGCCTCATCGACGTCCTCGGCGGAGCTGAACGGGACGTACGAGAGCTGCTCGCCCGTCGCCGGATTCACAACGGGTTGGCCGTCGTCCCCGGCTGGTGTCACCCACTGACCGTCGATGTAGTTCTGTACGTCATCGCCGTGCGTTGACCCGTCGACCATGGTCCGGCTGACCTGCGCGGTAGGCATAAGGGTTCGGGGTCGGTGGTAAATCTATCACCTAATCACCGGGACAGGTTGAACGTTGTTTCCTGAACGGTCGTGAATCGGGACGTGATGTGGCGATTTGGGGGGCTGGGTAAAGATTAATCAACACGCGCTAGGAAAGCGGGTGCATGGCAACTGAAGAGGCACCCGCCGAGAGGAACGAGATTGAGCAGCTCGACCGGAAGTACACGCTTGGGACCTGGACGCGCCAGCGGGATTTCGATCCAACCCAAATCGTTGACACAGAGGGCCCGCGGATCGTGACCGCCGACGGCGATTCTATTCTCGATTTCAGCAGCCAGTATGTCTGTACGAGCCTCGGATACGACGCCGAGCGTGTCGCCGACGCTGTCGCCGACCAGATCAGAGAGGTACCGTACGTGAATCCTGGATGGTCGACCGAGCCGCGAGCCCGGCTCTCCGAGAAACTGGCGGAGATCACCCCTGGATCCCTGCAAAAGACGTTCTACTCGACGAGCGGCACGGAGGCAAACGAAGTGGCGTTCAAGATCGCCCGCTCGTACACGGGCAAGCACAAGATTCTCTCACGATACCGCTCCTACCACGGCGCGACAGCCGCGTCGCTCTCTGCCTCCGGGGACCCGCGGCGTGTTGCCCAGGGCCCTGAGATCCAGCCGGAGGTACCCGGGTTTATTAAGGGCCCCGACCCGTACGCATACGGCTCGAGCCTGGACCCGGACGAGAGCTTGGAGTACATCGACGAAATGCTCAAGCTTGAGGGCGACACCGTCGCCGGCGTGCTGGTGGAGCCGCTCGTCGGGTCCAACGGCGTGCTGACGCCGCCTGACGACTATCTACCGCGGCTCAAGGAGATCGCCCACGACCACGGCGCGCTGCTCATCTGCGACGAGGTGATGACCGGCTTTGGTCGGACCGGCGAGTGGTTCGCCTCAACGCTCTACGAGACGGAGCCGGACATCATCACTATGGCTAAGGGGCTCACTGGCTCCTATCAACCGCTCGCGGCGACGACCGTGACCGCCGAGGTCGCAGAGCACTTCGAGGACAACCTGCTCAACCAGGGCCACACGTTCTCCGGCCATCCGGTCGCCTGTGCCGCGGGCGTGGCGGCGATCGAGACCTACGAACAGGATGGACTCGTCGAGAACGCCCGCGAGATGGGGGCGTACCTGAAATCCGAGTTGGAGTCGCTTGCCGAGCGCCATCCCAGCGTCGGGGAGCGCCGTGGCGTCGGCCTCCACCAGGGGCTGGAACTCACCCGCAGCGAGGAGAAGCGCGTCCCCTTCGAGAAGCGGAGCGACAAGGTGTCTGGCAGGAAAACCGTCCTTGACGAGGTTGGTGCACGCGCACTGGAGAACGACGTCTACTTCTACACCTCGGTGAACACCATCGTGGTGACGCCGCCGCTGACTATCTCCCAGGACGAGGTCGATGAGGCGGTGGCGGCGCTGGACGACGCCCTGGAGATCTCCGACGCCGCCATGGACGGATGACCCGACTGTTGTAGGGGAGAGTCGCCCCGGGACCGTGACGGTCCGACGAAGGAGCGCCTCCTACGGCAGGTCGTCGGGGGGTTCCCCGGCCGGTCGTCAGCTCCTCTCCTGAACCACATGACTTATTTTTCATGAAAAGACGAATATTCGAATAGCGTTCGATTAGATACACAGATTTATGTATCGATATCAAAAATTTGGACAACATGGAAACGGAGGGGGTAACCGACGTGGAACTGGACGGGACAGATGTCGAACTACTCCGCCGGATCGAGCGTGATTTTGACGTCAGCCTCGACGCGCTTGCCGAGGAACTCCCGCTGTCACGGTCGGCCGTCCACTACCGGCTCAGCAAGCTCAAGGAGCAGGGCGTCATCGAGGGTGTCACCGCAGACCTTGACCCGCTTGCGTTTGGGCTCGACATGGTCGCTATCACGGACGTCTCCGTGACTCACGAGGAGGGATACTCCGAGGAGATCGGCGCGGAACTAGCCGCTATTAGCGGTATCGAGCAGGTCTACTACACGATGGGGGACGTCGACTTCGTTGTGATCGTTCGGGTCGAGGATCGCGGCCGGATGAACGATGTGATCGACAGGATCGTCGCCATCGAGGGGGTGAAGGAGACCTCCTCGAGGTTCGTAATGGACGAGGTCAAGAGCAGCCCGAAGTTGCTGACGAACAGCGTCGAGAGCGTCGATTCGGGGTAACCATTCGTCTGGCGCCTTGCACCTCCTGGCGCCCGGGAACGGGAGTTATGACCCGCCCTGACCACGACCGAATATGGAATGGCTCGTGGCCGCCGCCAGCGTGGGAGTGGTGCTGGGAGCTGCGGTGGCCGTAACACTACTGGGTGTGCCCGGGTCATCAATGACGGATCCGCTGTGGTATCTCGTTGTCGGCGCGGGGCTGGTCTACTGGGCGGGGATGATTTACTGGAGCCGTTAGCTCGGGTTGCAGAACCGCATCGCCTCGCGGACGGCCTCGCGGTCGCCAATTAGGGTGATGCGGTCGCCCCGCTCAAGCACGAGGTCCGCGTCCGGCACCTCCACCTCGCCGTCGCGAGCGACCAGCGCGATGAGGCAGGCGCCCGGAAGCTCCGGGCCAACCTCGCGGACTGAGCGGCCGATGAGCTCGTCGGCAGTCACCTCGATTTCCTGGACGTCGCCGGTCTCGCCGATTCCGGAGATCCACTTCGCCAGGGCCGGCCGCTCGATCTGGTCGTCTAACGCCTGGGCGGTCGCCAGCGTTGAGGCCACCGTCCGTACGCCGAGATCCTCGAAGGCGTCGACGTTGCTGGGGTTGTTCACCCGCGAGATCACCGTCTCGATATCGAACTTCGAGTCGGCCAGCTGGGCGATCAGTAGGTTGGCGTCGTCGTCACCGGTCGCCGCGACAATAGTGCTGGCGTTGCCCGCCCCCGCGGCCTGGAGGGTCTCGGTGTCGGTCCCGTCGCCGCGATGGACGGTGTGGCCGTCGTTGCGGGCGGTTTCGAGCACTTCGTCGTCTTTCTCCACAAGGACGACGTTCTCTCCACGATCCTCGAGGCGGTCCGCCAACGCACGGCCGACGGTGCCGCCCCCGATGACTATTACACGCATTGGTATCACGTCAAGGAACTCGGCGATGTAGCGGGCCAGCCCTGCCTGGAAGGCGACGGTCGCGAAGATCACCAGGAACACTGCCCCCACGAGCACAGTGGCGCTGCCCTCTAGCGCCATCGCCCGGGCGATCTCCCCGCCGACCCGTGCTTCCTGTGCGAGTGCCTGGAGTTCGACGGCGAATAGCGTCGCCACCGATGCGGGGATGATTCCCCGGGGGCCGACAAGGCTCATGAACAGCCGTTCGGCGTTCGTGAACCGGCCGCCGACCGTCGAGAGGAACACCAGCGCCGGCCGAATGACCAGTGCGATCGCGAGCACCACCGCGACGCCGCCGATCCCGAGGCTGAGCACGTCCTCGGGGCGCAATAGCGCCGCCAGGGTGATGAACACGAACGACAGCACCAGCAGCGTGACGTCGCCCTTGAACGCCTCGATCTCTTCCTCATAGGGGAGGTCGGCATTGCCGAGCGCGATGCCGGCGGCGGCGACGGCGGCAATACCGGCTTCGGAGAACAGCGAGTCGGCGACGCCGTAGGCCAGGAGCGCTCCCCCGAGCACGAGCAACCGGGCGTTCCGGGGGGCGTTGCCCGGCGACAGGTCGACGTAATCGATGAGGTAGTACAGCAGCGCCGCCACCGCCAGCCCGACGAGGACACCGGTTCCCAGCCGGGCAGCGAAGCTCTCCAACAATCCGCCGGTGGCCTCGCTGGCGGCCAACACCTCGAACACGACGATTGCGAGGATCGCCGCGGTGACGTCGTTGACGATCCCCTCCGTCTCGAGGGCGATGCCGACCCGGTCGCGCACCGGAACGACTTGGAGGATCGGGGCGATGACAGTCGGCCCGGTCGCGACCAGCAGCGCCCCGATCAGGAACGCCAGGTCCCAGGCAGTCCCCAGCGCAACCCTGACGACGACGGCGGTACCGATCAGTGCGATCGCGGCGCCGACGGTGACCAGCCGGATCGTCTCGGCTGGCGCCTCTCTGAGTTTGCTGGCCCGGAGGTTGAACGCCCCCTCGAAGACGATGATCGCCACGGAGAGCCCGACGACCGTCGACAGCGCTTCGATGCCGAACGTCTCCAGGCCGACGATCCGGCTCCCGGTCAGGAGCTCTGCAAGCGGCCCCAGCGCGATGCCCGCCAGCAGGAGGAAGATGATGCTCGGCACCCGGAGGCGGTCGCCGATCACCTGGGAGGCGACGCCCAGAGCGATGATGGCCGCCACCACCAGGATAAGTTCAGCCGCCATCTACCTCCTCCATACTGGGAGATGGGTCGCCCCCGGAATTAAAAGTCGGGCTTCTCGTTACGCCCGGTCGCGGTAGTCTAGGTAGCCGAGTACGCCGCGGACGTTGATGCGTGCCTCGTTACGGCATTTCCACTCCGGCCAGGTGTCGCCCATCTCCTCGACAGCCCGCTCCTCGAAGCGCCGGAGCACGGCCTCGTCGTCTAGTTCCTCCCGGGCGCGCTCGACGTCGGCGACCCATTCTCGGAGCACGGTCTCGTAGGCGTCGAGCATCCCCTCGGCCGGCGCCGGTCCGTAGTGGCCGTACAGCAGCCGCTCGGGCGCCAGTGACCGGATGGTTTCGAGATCCGCGTAGGACGCTGGCACGTCGAACCGCGAGGGCGGGGTCGTCGGATGGAGGTCCCCGCGGGAGGGCACGTAGATGCCGGCGGCATCGCCGGTAAACACCGCCTCGGCCCACGGCGCCTCCAGCACCACCTGGTGTGGCGCGTGCCCCGGCGCGTGGTGGATCCGTAGTTCCCGGTCACCGAGGTCGATCCGGTCTCCGTCGGCGAGTGGCTCGACGCGCTCCTCCGGCACTGGGAGCGGGTCGGCATAGTATCGGTACTGCTCGCCGACGGCAGCCTTCGTCCCCTCGATGAGCTGTTTCGGATCCACCAGGTGTGGTGCGCCGATCTCGTGGGTGAGGACGGTCGCGTTCGGGCAGTCCCGGGCGAGATAGCCCACTCCCCCAGCGTGGTCGAGGTGGACGTGCGTGGCGACGACGTACGCGAGGTCCGTCGGTTCGACGCCGATCGCCGCCAGCCCCTCCAGGATCGCCTCGTAGCGCGCCCCGACCCCCGTGTCGACTATCGCAGGCCGCTCGGCGTCGACGAGGTACGCTGAGCCCATTTCCGGGATGTCGTACAGTCCCAGGTCGACGTAGTGGACGTCCGTCCCCTCGACGGTGTACCTGTCGCCGATTGCCATAACGGGTGGACCGCCCCGCCGCGTATGAATGACCCGGTTGTCTTGAGGTGGACGCTACAGGGAACGCCAGCATCCCGGGGAAGCAGGCAACACCGACCGACTACCCTCCCCTCGACTGGAGAGCTCCCGATAGAGCCTCCGGAGTACTGTCAGCCCCGACAGCGGACGGCACTCGGGTCACCGCTATTCCCCAGAACCATCTCACACCGCGTACAGTCGTGTCGTCCAGAAGTCCCGCATCGCGTCCGCCAGCGCCGCCTCCGGCTTCCCGGTCGCGTCCACGGTCCTCCGGGCCACGGTTTCCAGATTATTGAGCGCGTCCAGCGCCGCCCGCTCGCCAGTCAGAACCAGCGGCTGCTCGACTCCTGCCAGCGCCGAGCGACAGCGATCAAGATGGTCGTCGATGCCCTCCTCGCGAAGCCGCTCGAAACGGGCCTGCGAGAAGCCGCCCTTCGAGTGGTTCTCGCCGATATCCGTCGTGAATCCCTCGAACTCAACGCGCTCGGTTCCCTCGTAGCAGCCGACGGCGAACGTATCAGCCCGGACCAGCGCCAGCGTGAACGCCCGATCCCCCTCCTCCCCGCCCGGGAGGAACCAGGCACGCTCCAGGTGGAAGCGGTCGTCCCACCGGGAGAACGGCGCCGGCGGGAGTGGCGGGGCGAGCGCGGCGCTCACCAGCCCAGCGTCGTCGGTCACGACGAGACACGGCGCCGCCCGGTCCAGCAGTGGGGTGTGGCTGCCGAACTGCTGGCGTACGAGCTCACCGGGCTCCTCGATCATCGCCGTCAGTGCGCCCTCGGGCCCCGTCCGGAGGCTCTCAAGGCGGTCAAGCAATTCCCGGAGGCGCTCGCCGCGCAGGTCCGCGGTGCGGCGGAACTCCGGGGTCTCCTCCTCGAAGTTCGCGCGCTCGAGTTGCCCTTCCAGGTCGGCGATACGATCCTCGAGACGATTGACGCGTCGCTCGGCCTCTTGTCGGGCGGTGACGGCATCCGCACGGCGCTCACGCTCGGCGTCGAGCTGCTGCTGGAGGCTGTCGCGCTCCTCGCGGAGTTCCTCAATGCGCTCGCGCAGCCCTGCACGCCCCAGCAGCCTGTCGATCATACCGGGGCGTCGACGCCCTTCCGTAAATAGCGGACGGCATCACTGACCAATCGGCAGCCCCATACGCACCAGCCGGGCGGCGTGGTCGGCCCGGGCTAGCAACACCTCCCGGAGTTCAGGGAGCGCATAGGGATCGTCGACCAGGTCTCGGGGGACGGTCAGGGTTCCTTCCGGAACCGACTCGTCGCCGTGGACCGTTAGGTGCTGACGGCCGAGTTTTATCACTAGTGGCGCGTCCAGCCGCTCAAGTCCCTCGCCATCGGCGTACAGTTCCCCGTTCACCTGGCGGTGGTGCTCGCTGTTGATGGCCGGCCGCTCGCCGCCCGGCTCCACGTACAGCCGGCCCAGGTAGTACCCCTCGGAGAACGGTGCGAACATGTATGACTGTGGATGTCTTGCACGGATAAGCGGTTTGGGGAATCTTTATACCGAACCGCTGGCCGGCGGCGCCCTCGGAGATGGTGGGTCACGAACAGGGTTCGACAGCGACGGGACAGTAGCTCCACCGCCACCCCTAACTGCGGCCCCGCGGAACCGGAGGTATGGATGCGGCGACGTTCGTGCGGACGTACTACGATGCCCTCCGGACCGGCGAGCCGCTGGCGGCCTTCTTCGCCGACGATCCGGGCGTCGTGAAGGTGGGCATCTCCGAGCGGCTGGTCGGCGGGGACGCGGTCGCCGCGGGCCTGCGCGAGCAGACCGCGAGCACGTCCGATTGGATCGTCGACAGCCAGGATCTGCGGGTCATCGAGGACGGGGACTGGGCCTGTTTCGCTGACGAGGTCCGGATGGCCTGGACCAGCGAGGAGGGACGACACGAGTTCGATTCGCGGTGGAGTGGGAGCCTCCGTCGCGAGGAGGAGTGGGCGTTCGTCGGGATGCACGTCAGCGCACCGAGGCTGCTCTGATGGTCGACCCGATATCGGACGAGGAGCTGGCTACGGGCGCCCGGCGGCTGAAGGCCGTCTTCGTCCTGCTGGTGGGGCTGTCCGCGGGACTCATTGCCGTCCAGAGCGGGGCCGGCCCGTTTGGAGTTGGTGTGATAGTGCTTGCCGGTGTGGTGGTTGGATTGGTGCTCGCGGTCGTCGTGCTCCCCTAACCCCAGAACTGGTCGAGCGCGAGCTCGAGCATGTCTGGGGAGACGGTGCGGAATTCCTCGCGCTCGTCCGGCGCCAACGCGTCGGCCACCGATCGCGGGGCGTCGGGCGCGTAGCGGCCGTCCAGTAGGAGCCGGGTGCCCACCTCGTCGTGGCCTCGGAGCACCCGTCCGAGCGCCTGACGAGCCTTCCGCACTGCTGGCACCTGTACCGCGTACTGGAAGCCCTCGCCGTCGAGTTCCCGATCGTAGGCGTTCATGACCGCCTTCATCCGCGGTGCATTCGTGTTGGCATAGGGCACTCCGACGACGGCGACCGTGTGGAGCCGCGAGCCGCGGTAGTCCACCCCCTCCGTAACGGTCCCGCGAGCGCTGGTGACCAGCACCCGTGGAACGCCGTCGCGCTGGAAGAACCGGTCTAGCATCGCCTCCGTCTCCCGAGCCTCCGTCGAGCGATCTCGAAGGACAGGCTTGTCAACCTGCTCGCGAAGCCACTCGACAGCCCACTCAGCCTCCGCGTAGGAGGGGAGACAGAGCAGCACGTTCCCCTCGCTCCGGGCGACGGTGGCCATCGTCGTCGCGTACGCCTGCCGGGTTCGGCTCATCACGTCGTATGCCGTCTCCGGGGGCCCACGGTTGCGGTAAGTGAACGCCGGAAGATCCACCACCCAGGAGGCGCGGTTCTCCTCCGGGAACGCCAGCCCATAGCGGGCCGTCTCCACGCGCCGGGGCTGGCCGTCCTCGCCGAACCCCTCCGAGAGCAGGTCCAGCCCACTCACTCGACGGTACACGTCGAATGGTTCCAGGGTTGCGCTCATCACTACCCCACCCGCGAGCGCCTCAAAGGTGCGGGCTAAAGGCTCTCGAGGGATACAGTTGTACAGCGACAGCGAGGCGTTGTATGCCGCTGTCCAGTCGGGCAGGGAGGTGTCCTCGCGTGCCTTCTCGGAGTACTCCAGCTCTATTTCCCGGAAGAAGGTCCCCCGGTCGGCGGTGCCCCATTGTGCGAGGAACGCACCCGCGGCGTCGGCGACGGGCGTCCGGTCGGTTTGACCGTCGTTATCATGTATCTCCCCGACGACGAAGCCGGCGTCGCGGAGCGCGTCCCATACCTTCGCCGGAAAGCGGTTGGCGGCACGGGCGCTCAGCCGGTCCCGTTCGACGCTCTCCGGATCGCGAAGCGGTATCTCGTGGTCCTCCTCGGGGAGCGTTCCTTCCCGGAGCCGGCGCTTCCAGCCGCCATACTCCGCGTCGAGGAACTGGCCGACCTCCCGGTCGATGGCCTCGATCAGCCAGTCGAGGAATTCGCCCAGCCGCTCGATGTCTTCGAGACTCACCCCTGCGAACTCCCCGAGCACGGAGCTGGCGTCCCGCCGGTGGGCCCGCGGGTCCGCCCCCGGCTCGCCGCCCGTGCCGGAAAGGTACTCCCTCGCGAGGCGGACGTCCTGCTGTGCAGTGCGGATGGCGTGCAGCGACAGCGTCTCGGACAGCAGATCACGCACCCGGTCCTCGACGGTGTGGGCCTCGTCGACGACGAGATACGTGCTGTCGTTGAGCACGCCTGCCTTCTCGCCGGTGAGTCGGCGGGTGGTGGGATCAAAGACGTGGTTGTAGTTGCCCACGAGTACGTCCGCCTCCCCCATCAGCGCCGCCAGACACTCGTGTGGGCAGGTGCCCCGGGCGACGGCCGCGCGTACCAAGCATTCGGGATCAAGAACACCGTCTTCGCCGGCCTCGAAGCCGAACGGGGGCCGCTCCTCATCGCCGAGAAAGCGTGCGTAGAACGGGTCGAAGTAGCCGCTCCGCCCGGCGGCTATTTCCTCGCTATCCTCTATGTCGAGCACATCACGGAGGTGTGGTGGCTCTGCGGGGTAGGGTGCCTCACTCCCGGCGGTTTCCAGCCGGGGGCCGTCCAGCCCCCCGACGAGTTCGCACAGCGCGGCCGCCCGGACAGGGTCGTACCACGGCTGCTCAGGGTCGCCGCCCTCGCGGTGCTCGGCACAGCGTGACTCTGCGTACGAACGGCGGTCGCAGTCCTGTTCTGCGCAGATCCCCACGCGGCCATCGAGCGCCCCGCGGGAGATGTCAAGTTCGTAGCCGGACTCTCGACTGACGAGCTTCGCGGTGCGCTCGCGCATGTCCGAAGAGGATTTCTGGACGCCCACTTCCCCAGGGAGGCGCTCCTCCCGGGCGTAGGGAAGCAGGTCACGCTTGCCGACCATTACCAGCCCGTCCACGCCGCCTTGCTCGCGGTTGATCGCTCGCACCTCCGTAACGAATTGCCGGAGTTGCTGCTTAACGGGGGTGACCGCCATCACACGATCAGCGTGGCCCTCGCGAGCGGCTTGGAGCCCCGCCGCCAGCGCAATGAGCGTCTTGCCCGTCCCGCAGGCCCCCTCCAGCAGGAGGTAGCCAGCGTCGCGGGCCAGGTCCAGCGCCGCCTCGACGCCGTCGACCTGCTGGGGATACGGGTCGAACGGGAACCAGTCCGCCCAGTCAGCCTCGATGGAAGACCGCTGGACCGTGCGGCCCTTGGCGTCGGTCCGGTCGCCGCCGGCGTCGCTCACGGCGCTATTTCACCCGTCACCTGGCCTGGACCTCCAGTCACTCCTCGGCCGCGAACAGGTCGTCGACTGCCGCCCGGGCGGCCAGCGCGGCGTCGTCGGCGACCTGCTCGGGATCTTGGTTGGCTGTCTTCGGGGCGTTGAGGTAGATGTCGACGTCGAGAACACCCTCCTCGAAGCGTATCGTGACGTCGATGTCCTCGACCTCAGACTGTTTGTAGCGGGACAGCACCAGCCCCTCGGCGGCGTCGCTGGCAGCCTGGACCACCTCATCGTCGGTCGGCATTCGCGGCCTCAGTCGCCGCCCATCCCGGGGCCGCCGGGGCCGCCGGCACCGCCGCCCGGACCGCCTGCGCCCTGGAGCATCTGCTGGAGCTCCTGTTGGAGCTGCTCGAACTGCTGCTGGACGCGCTGTTCCTGCTTCTCGAGGGTCTCGACACGCACCTCCAAGCTGTCGCGTTTCTCTTCAAGATCCTCGCTGGCGTCGGCGTACTCCGTCCGCACGAGTAGCTCGCCGACCTCCTGGTACATGGTCGTGTCCTCGTCGATGTCCTCGAGCTGTTCGAGGGCGTTTTCCGTCTCCGTGAGCGAGGACTCGGCCTGCTGTTTCTGGGCGGCCACCTGCTGGGCCGTCTGCTGGAGCTC
>CAZLOO010000018.1:0-15984 GCA_964561055.1 uncultured Halobacteriales archaeon | reverse complement strand
CGGCGGCCGGGTGCTGATGATGGCCGAGCCGAACCGCAAGCGCATCAGCGCCAGCCTGCTCGCCGTCTCCATCACCACCCAACGCACGGAAATGACCCGGCTCGCCCGCGAATACGGACTGGTGTTCGGCAACCGCTTCCTGTACGACACGAGCGGCGCCAACGACGGCAACTACCGGCACGTCCTCGCGCGACCGACCGCCGCCGGCCCGGCGAACACCGACACAATCGCGATGTATACCGCGGCCGCGGTCGAGTACCGCCAGGGGACGGTCGTCCTCCGAACGCCGGCGACGACGCGGCGCTCCAACGACGGTGCCGCTAAACAGTGGCCGGTCGCGGTCCGGACCGCCGGCGGGAACGTCCTCGCTGTCGGGGACACGACCTTCCTTCAGACAGGCCGACACAGCGTCGCCGGCAACGAACGGTTCGTAAGCTACCTGGCTGAGTTCCTCCTCAGCGGCAATAAGAACGGCGACGGAACGACCGACAGCAGCGCGGCGCTGGCCGCGCCCTAGACGAGGCTGGTCCCGTCGAAGGCGCCGCGGTCGTACTCGATGTCCATCAGTGACAGCACGGTCGGGGCGATGTCGTACAGATCGCTGTCCTCAATGCGGGCGCTGTCGTCGTCGATGAACAGGCTGGCATTGTCGAAGCTGTGCATCCCGTTGCGGGGGCCGGTGTCAAACACCTCGCCGTCGCTGCCGAAGCCAGATTTCAGGTCGAAGCCGTGGTTGGGGACGACGGTGAGGTCCGGCGCGATGTCCGTGTGGGGCCCGCGGTACGCCTCCTCGCTGGTGACCACGCGGTCGGCGACCGGTGTGCCGTCCGGGCCCTCCAGGTTCTCGAGCATCTCCTTCAGCTCCGCGCGGGTCTCCTCGAACTCCTCTTCCGAGACACCGCCGCGCGGCTCGCGGCCCTCACGGTTGATGTAGAACCGCCCCGGGATCAGCGAGTACGCCTTCGCATCGCCGGAGATGTCCGACAGCGAGTCGTGGTCGTCGCTCCGGTAGGAGAGCCACCCCTGCTCCTCAAGCCAGACGTTACAGTGGACCTCGTAGTCGAGGCTAGTGAACCCGTGGTCGGAAGCGACGATCATCGTCGTGTCGTCGTCGAGCATCCCTCGCAAGCGCCCGAGGTAGTCGTCCAGACGCTCGTAGAACTCTAGGAAGGCTTGCTTGTTGGGTCCGTCGCGCTCGTAGTCCCGGAACAGGAAGTGGTTCACCCGATCGGGAGTCATGAACACGCCAAAAAAGAGATCCCAGTCATCGCGCTCAACGTATCGCTCGAACGCTTCCTGGCGGGCCTCGATGGTCTCGTAGGCGTCCTGCATGAACTCCGATTTGTCCTCCTTGTGGCCGAGCTTCGGGTTGACGTCGATTCTGTAGTTCAACGATTCCAGGTCCTGGCGGAACTCTTCGGGGTGGGCGGCCTTCTCCAGGCCGGGCGAGAGAAACCCAGAGACCATCCGCTGGACGCTGCGCTGTGGCGGGTAGGTGACGACGACGTTCATCACGGTGGCCTCGCGGCCGGCGTCTGTTACCCGGTCCCACAGCCGCGGGACCTGGACATCGTTGCGCGTGGGGACGTAGGGATCGTAGCTACCAACTTCCCGGTCTTGAAAGCCATACACCCCGGTCTCGCCAGGATTGAGGCCGCTAGTCAGCGCCGGCCAGCAGGCGCTGGACTCGGGTGGAACGATGCTTTCGATGGCGCCGGCAGTCCCCTCGTCGGCGAGCGCCGTCAGGTTAGGGAACCGCTCCGGGTGGTCCCGAATCAGACTGAACGGGACGCCGTCTATTCCGAAAAACGCCACGCGGCCGTCATTGTCGCCGCGCAGTCGGTCGAACAGTCCCATACAGGTGTACGGCGAGCGCTACACAAGAAGCTTCTCTATCCGGTTTCCGGCTCCGGCTCCCGCACGGCCTCCTCAGGGTCGTAGTTCGTCGGCACGACCGTCGGGTGCGCGATGCCGGTCCGGGGCTGTGCTGCCATGGACGTAATTCGGGGGCCCACATCCAAAAGATTACCCATGAGCATACTGTATGCGGGGCGCGAGCGAGATTATCGAAGGGCATGTATATGCGCCGGCGGTATCAGCACGGATTGAATATTACCAATGAAAATTCGGCCGAGTCGGCACCGATAGTCGGTCGGTGACCGGAGGCGCCTTCCGGGAGGGGAGGTCTCAATCCGCCAGTTCCGCCCGCAGGTCGCCGACGGTGGCGACCCGCTCGGCGTGGGCGTTGTGCTGATGGATCGACTCGTCGTTTGACTGCTTCATCGTCACGACGGCGTCATCGGGCAGATCCGGGAACTCCGTGACGACCCCCTCCGCCATCGCGCGGACGCAGTCCTCAACGAACTTCGCGTTGGCGTGGGACTGGTAGGTCATGTGGTCCTCGTCGGGGCGCTTCGCGAGGTTGTAGATGCGGGCACTCATCGAGTCACGAGCTACCTCGATGAGTTCGTTGAGGTTCACCTCCGGGGCTCCCTCTGAGCGGACCGTAATCGTCGCGTGGCCGCGCTGGGAGTGGCCCGGCTGGGGTACCTCCTCAAGGAACGCCTCAACGGTGTCGTCGTCCACGCCCATCTCTCGGAGCGTCTCGCGGGCGCGGGCAGCGGACATCCCCTGCGAGCAAGGACAGACCGTCATCCCGACGACCCGGGCACCGATCTCCTCGTGGGTGCCCTCCTCAGTGGCGGTCGCCGAGGCGATGATGTCCGCCGTCGACTGGGTGAGCCGATCGGAGGCGGGGGTCCGCTCGTGCGTGACATAGGTAGCTTCCATGCGGACCTCCGCCTTGGTGGTGTAGTCGTGCTTCTCGATTAGCCGCTCGGCGGCCTCGCCGCAGACATCCTCGACCCGATAGGCTGGCTCAGCGATTGCGCTCTCGAGGGTCTCGTCGACCACCTCCATATTGCGGCTCATATCTGCACCCTTACGCCAACCGGGGAGGTCGACGTACACCTCGAACTCCGCCATCAGCACGATTGGTCGCCGGTCCTCGCGCTCAAGCTTGACGAGCTTCTCGACGCCAGTGACCCCGACACGGTTCAGTCCCACTGTCACGTCCGGACTCGTGGCCTGCACGTCCGGCAGCTGCCTGCTCATCACCTATATTCAGGTCTGCCGACGGATTAACCGTTGGGTTCGCGGCTAGGACAGCTTCCCGAGGGCGGCGAAGAAATCCAGCCCCGGACCGACGACACGGGCCGGTGATCCTGACCGTTCAACCGTCAACTCCGCCGGCGGAGCGAGCGGCTCGCCAGCCCGCCCGTCGATGAGGACACGCGCCTCGCTCGCGCTGTCCACCCGGACCGTGACTGTCGCATCCGGGCCGACAACCAGCGGCGCCGTCCCGTCGTGGTCAGCCATCCCTGTGACGACGAACCCCCCGGCGTCCGGGTGAACCAGCGGTCCCCCTTCGCTGAGGTTGTAGGCGGTGCTTCCAGTTGGGGTCGCAACCAGCAAACCGTCGGCATGACCACCGTTATAAAGGCTGCCGTCCACGCGGGTTTCGACCTCGAGGCCGCCCCCCCGGCCACGGCGTGTTCCGAGGACCGTGACCTCGTTGAGCGCCGGCGGGAGTGAGCGCTCCTTGACCTCCAGGCGCGCCAGTTCCCGGACGTCGGCCTCTCCTGCCCGCAACCGCTCGGTGGTCTTTCGAACGGCCGGGACCGCACTCTCCGGCGGCGTGGCATTGAGGAATCCGACTTCCCCGAGGTTGATCCCCATCAGCGGTGCGTCCCCAGCCTCGCGGGCGGCGAAGAGGAACGTGCCGTCCCCGCCGATCGACACCACGAGATCATAGTCGCCCATCCCAGAGACGGGGACCCCCGCCGTTCCGAGCACCTCGCCGGTCACCTCGTCGACGCTGACGTCTGCATCAAGGGCGCCGCGCAGTTCCTCGGCTAGCCCCACAGCCCGGGGGTTGTCCTGCTGTGCGATGACGCCGACGCGCATGTTCTCCGGTGCGTGGGGCGGCGACAAAACCCCACCGCCATACCGGCAACGGCCCGCGGCCCTACCGCGGCCTGCCGTCCGGCCGCTTTGCCCCCTCGGAGTCGTGGACCACCACCTCTCCCGGCTCCGCGTCGGCCGGCTCGTAGCGGTCCCGGACAGCGATGGCCTCCTCCAGTTCTCGCACCGCCCGCTTCTTCAGCGCGCTGGCCAGATCCTCCGCGTCGGTCCGGGGGATCTCCCGTCCGAGACCCTCGCACTCGTGGGCGCGTACCACTCCTTCGCTGTCGACGGCCTCGCCCATCGGCTGGCTGGTGCCTGCCAGCGCCACGCTGAATGGGTAGGTCCGGCAGATGAGCGGCCGGTCGGCGTGGACGGTGCAGGCGCCCTTGCCATCCCGTTCTTCGTAGAACGTACAGTCTCCACAGCCGTCCGTCGCCAGGGCCCATTCAAAAGTCTCTCCCTCCAGGCCTTGTGGGCCTTCCTCCAGACCGTACGGCATCGGTCGGGCGACGTCCCGCCAGTCGTAGTCACCGTTGCCGGCGAGCGTCCGAACTTCGCCGGGGAATACCGTCGCCGTGTGCTCCTCGGGGTCGGTGGTCTTCCCGCCCTCGCTCTCACCTTCGGCGGCCTTGCAACAGGCTCCACACCGGGTGCACTCGAAGCCGATCGACTCGATGGCGTCGGCCAGCGCCCCCGTGTCAAGCGCTCGCGCCTGCTCCAGTTCGGCCTCGAGGCTCTCCATATGCGCCCGTAGGCCCCGACATGAAAAAGTCGCGCGACTGGGAGGCGGACTGCGATTGTAGACATCCTGGTGTGTGCTTCGAGGACGATCGGAGCCGATCGGGACTTTCGGTCCTGCCCGGGATGTGAGGACAATCAACCGGTGCGGGGAGCTTTCCGGCTGTTACTGGCATAAAAACCGTCGCACACATTCACCAGGATCCGCGGACAACCAGGCAGGGCGGTCCACCCACCACCGGTAGCACAGCGATCAGTGCGGCAGAACTATATCGAGGCATTTAGTTCGCGGGGAGGTCGGTACTATCTTCCAGTGCAATGGCGACGTTCTTCGTCTGGAGGTACGATTCCAGAGCTTCCATCCCTTTCTCGCGGCCGAAGCCTGAGGCCTTGTAGCCGCCGAAAGGGGTCTGAACCGTGTCACCGAACCACTTGTTAACGTAGACGTTGCCGGCCTCAAGCCGGCGGGCGAGCCGGTGTGCGCGGGTGACGTCACTGGTGAACACGCCGGCCACGAGGCCGTACTCCACGCCGTTGGCGATCTCTAGTGCCTCGCTCTCCTCTCCGAAGGGGGTCACCGTCAACACCGGGCCGAAGATCTCCTCCTGGGCGACCCGCATCCCCGGCTTCACGCCTGTCAGCACGGTCGGTTCGACGAAGTAGCCCGGCCGGTCGAGCACCTCGCCGCCGGTCGCGACGGTCGCCCCCTCCTCGCGGGCCGTCTCTAAGTAGCCCGCCACCCGCTCGCGCTGTGCGGCCGATGCCAGCGGGCCGACGTCGGGGTCCTCATGGCCGGGGCCGATGGTGTACCCCTCGGCGATGTCGATTACCTGCTTGACGAACTCGTCGTGGACGGATTCGTGGACAATAGCGCGGTCGGCCGCCGAGCAAATCTGGCCGGCATTGGTGAAGATGGCCGTCGCTACCCACTCTGCCGCGAGATCCAAGTCCGCATCCGGGAACACGAGCGCCGGGTTCTTGCCGCCCAGCTCCAGGGTGACCGGCGTGACGTGCTCGGCGGCTGCCCGGACGATGGCCTTGCCCGTTGGGACGCTACCAGTGAAGGTGACGGTGTCCACATCCTCGTGGCTGGTGAGGGCAGCGCCGGTCGGCTCGCCCGGGCCGGGAACGACGTTAACCACGCCGTTGGGGATGCCGGCCTCGCGAGTGAGCGCCGCCAGCCGCAGTGTCGAGAGGGGTGTCGACGGTGCGGGCTTAACAACGACGCTGTTGCCAGCCGCGAGCGCCGGCGCGACCCCACGGGCGAACAGGTTTCCCGGGAAGTTCCACGGGGTAACCTGCGCGCTAACGCCGTACGGCTCCCGGACGGTGAAGTCCACCTGGTCGGGCCCGGTCGGCACCGACCGCCCCTCCAGCTTGTCGGCGGCGCCGCCGTAGTACTCGAAGTAGCGGGCCGCCCCCTCGAAGTCGCTCTCGGCCTGGGAGACCGGCTTCCCCTGATCGCGGCTCTCGATCCGGGCGAGGTCGCCGGCGTGCTCGCGGATCAGCCGGGCGACCTCCACGAGGAGCCGGCCGCGCTGCTCGGGCTGTGTGTCCCGCCAGGCGGGGAACGCCTCCCGTGCGGTCGCGACCGCGCGGTCCACGTCCGCGGCGGTGGCGCTGGCGACCGTCGCCAGCGGCTCGCCGGTCGCGGGGTCGTCCGTGGTGAGGCTGTCGCCGCCGTCGACGAACTTGCCGCCGACGAACAGCTCGCGAGGGGTGTCGAGTTCTGTCATAGCGGCCCCGTCGGCACAGCCGCGTTTAGAGCTTCCCCCTGCGAGCCAGACCGCCTGCCGGCTAACGAAAGTTTATTTATTCGGTAAGAGAGTGTGAGGGGAACGACACCATGACTGACACCGATAGCTGGCTAACGCCGTCCAGGCGGCGGCTGCTGAGCGGTCTCGGCGCCGGCAGCGTCGCTACGCTGGCGGGCTGTTCCAGCGCCAACAGCGGGGACGGCGGCGACGGGAGCGATGGAAGCGACGGAAGCGACGGCGGCGACACGACCACCTCGGGCGACGACGGTGACGGCAGCGATGGTCCGACCACGGTCCGCATCGGCATCGCCCAGGGCGGGTGGGACCTGATCCCCGCACGGGACACGGACTTCGTCTCGAACCTGGTGTACACGCTGGTGTACGACAACGTCGTCAACCTCAACCCGGCGGCCGAGATCGTGCCGGAGCTGGCCGCCGACTTCACGAAGGAGAGCGACACCCAGTACGTGTTCGACCTCGAGGAGGGAGTCACCTTCCACAACGGGGAGAGCTTCACCGCCGAGGACGTGAAGTACACCTACGACTGGATACAGAACAACGAGAACCCGCGGAAGAACTACGTCGCGCAGGTCGAGGAGGTCGTCGTCGAGGACGACACCACCGTCCGGTTCGACCTGAGCGAGCCGTTCGCGCCGTTCCTCTACAAGGTCCACGCCGTGATGTGGCCGCTGTCGAAGACTGCCGTCGAGGAGGCCGGGGAGAACTACAACCAGCAGCCCGTCGGGACCGGGCCGTTCACTTTCGACTCCTGGGACTCCGGCAACAAGGCGGTGCTGTCGGCCTACGAGGACTACTGGAACGGGGCGCCCTCCATCGACACGGTGGAGTTCCGCATCCTCCCGGAGGCGTCCTCGAAGGTGACACAGCTCGAGACCGGCGACATCGACATCGTGGACACGGTGCCGGCCCCCTTCGCCGGCCGGGTGCAGGGGACGGACGGCATCGAGCTGCTCCAGACCGCCGGGGTCAGCTCCGGGCGGGTGGACTTCAACACTGACGTCGACGGGCTGGGCAACCGTGACGTCCGGCGGGCGCTGACGTGGGCGATCGACAAGCAGCAGATCGTCGACACCGTGTTTACCGGATTCGCCGACCCAGCGAAGTCCGTCCTGCCGAACTCCTTCCCGCAGTACGCCGACGACATCTCCGACTTCAACCATCCGAACGGGGACACCGAGCGGGCTCAGCAGCTTCTGCAGGACGCCGGCTACGGCGACCTCACCCTGCAAATAAAGACCTCGACGCGGTCGGAGCACCGCCGTGCGGCGACGCTAATCCAGTCGATGTGGAGCCAGATCGGCGTGGACGCCAGCGTGAAGTCCCTGGACGGGAACACGTTCTTCAGCCAGGAGCTGGAGGGCGACTACGAGGTCGCCGTCTCCAACTGGACCTGGCTGGGCGACCCGGACACCCTACTCTACCTCTACCACAGCCAGGGGCTGAACGTCTGGAACATCGCCGACGACGAACTCGACTCGATGCTTGACGAGCAGCGCCGGGTCACCGGCGAGGAGCGCCAGCAGCTCATCCGCGACATCCAGCAGTACGTGTACGAGGAGGCGTTCTCGGCGTACACTTACTATCCCAAGCGGCTCCAGGGTATCTCCAGCGACATCTCCGCGTTCGAGCAGTATCCCAACGGCTCGTTCCGGTCGCTGAATGGCGCCAGCGTCAATTAGGGTCGGCGTCGCGAGTCTCGTCGCTGTGCAGCAGGCAGGCGACCGACCCTTCCTCCACGTCCGCGAGCGCCGGATCGGCGACGTGACACTCCTCGAACGCCTTCGGGCAGCGTGAGGCGAAATTACAGCCGGCCGGCGGGTCCCGCGGGTCCGGCATCTCCCCGTCGAGCAGGATTCGGTCGCGCCTCGCCTCAGGCCGTAGCTGTGGCACGGCACTCAATAACGCCTCCGTGTAGGGGTGCAGCGGGGTCTCGAAGAGACGGTCGGTATCGTTCACCTCGACGACCCGGCCGAGGTACATCACCGCCACGCGGCTCGCCACTGCCCGGACGACGCTGAGGTCATGACTAATGAACAGCATCGACAGTTCACGCTCAGCGCGAATACGGTCCAGCAGGGCCAGTATCTGGCCCTGGACGCTCACGTCCAGCGCGCTGGTCGGCTCGTCGGCGATGAGCACGTCCGGCCGGGGCGCCAGCGCCCGGGCGATGCCGACACGTTGCTTCTGCCCGCCCGACAGTTCGTGGGGATACCGCCCCGCCGTCTCCGGGCCAAGGCCGACCTCTTCAAGCAGGTCGACCACCCGCTCCTCGACGGAGCCGTCGTGGGTAGCGTGGTGTTCGACCGCGGTGCCGACGATGGTACCGACTGTCTGGCGGGGGTTGAGCGAGGAACCGGGGTCCTGGAACACGAACTGTACCCGGGCCCGGAGGTCCGCCTCGGGCACCGCCGACAGCGGTTCTCCGTCGAAGCGTACCTCGCCGGCGGTCGGCTTCTCCAGGGCGACAAGCAGCCGGCCGAGGGTCGTTTTCCCGGAGCCGGACTCTCCGACCAGGCCGAGGGTCTCCCCCCGCCGGAGTTCGAGGTCGACGCCGTCGACGGCTCGCAGAGGCGGCTCGCCGCCGGGGAGGAGCCGCTCGACCAGCGATCCGGCCGACCGGTAGCGTCGTTCCAGCGCCTGGCCGGCGACCACCGGTTCCCTGCCCGACTCGGGTGTCGATGCGTCCGTCCCGCTGGCGTCGGGCTCCGGGGAGAGCGGGCCGAGGTCACCGGTCCGGACACAGGCCGCGAGGCGGTCACCCGTACCGACCGGCGATAGCGGCGGGTTCTCGCCGCGGCAGTCCTCCGTAGCGTGAGGACAGCGCGGGGCGAAGTTACAGCCAACCGGGCGCTCGCCCGGTTCCGGGACCGTGCCGTCCATCAGCTCCGGCTCTACGTCGTCGATGCGTGGCGTTGAGCGCAATAGCCCCGCGGTGTAGGGGTGTCGCGGTGCGCCGAACACGTTCTCGACGGCGCCGGTCTCGACCACCCGGCCGGCATACATCACCGCCACCCGGTCGGCCGTCTCAGCGACGACGCCGAGATCGTGGGTGATCTGGAGGATGCTCATCCCGCGCTCGGCGGCCAGGTCCTCGAGCAAATCGAGCACTCCGGCCTCGATGGTGACGTCCAGCGCCGTCGTCGGCTCGTCGGCGATGAGCACGTCCGGGTCACATGAGACGGCGATGGCGATCAGCACACGCTGGCGCTGGCCGCCCGATAGCTCGTGGGGGTAGGACTTGAACGCGGCCGTCGGGTCCGGCAGCCGGACCGTCTCCAAAAGCTCCAGCGCCCGCTGGCGGGCGGCTTTCCCCGAGAGGTCCAGGTGGTGCTCGATCGTCTCCACGAGCTGTCTTCCGACGGTGAGCACCGGCGTGAGGGAGGTCATCGGATCCTGGAACACCATCGCCATCTCCCCGCCGCGAACCGCGGACATCTCGCTCTCGGACAGCTCCGTTACGTCTCGCCCGTTGAGACGGACGCTGCCGGCCGTCCGGCGGCCGTTGTCGTCAAGCAGCCGCATCGCGGTGAGCGCAGTGACGCTTTTGCCGGATCCGGACTCTCCGACGATACCCAGCGTTTCTCCCTCCTGGAGCGCCAGGTCCACATCCTCGATGGCGGTGACGACTCCGCCATGGGTGGCGAATTTCGTGGTCAGCCCCTCAATCTCCAGCACCGGGTCGCCGGTCGCGCCGCGGGGTGGGTAGGTATCACTCATCTCAGAACCTCCGCTCCGGGCTCTCCCGGGGGTCGAGCGCGTCCCGGAGGCCGTCGCCGAGCAGATTGAACGCCAGCACGGTGACGAAGATCGTCAGCCCCGGGAACAGCGATATCCACGGCGCGGTTGTCAGGTAGTCCGAGCCGGTCGACACCATCCCTCCCCAAGAGGGTGTCGGCGGCTGGACCCCCAGCCCGAGGAACGACAGCGACGCCTCCGCGATAATGGCGAAGGCCATCAGCAGCGATGCCTGCACCAGCAGCGGCGACAGAGAGTTGGGCAGCACCTCTCGGAGGACGATGTGGGTCCGTGAGTAACCCTGCACCCGGGCGGCGTCGACGTACGCCTCCTGGGACTCCGCGAGCGCGGATGAGCGGGCGATTCGGGCGAACTGCGGGACGTAGACGATACCAAGCGCGATGATCACATTGTTGAGCGAGAATCCCAACGCCGCCACCACCCCGATGGCCAGCACCAACGCCGGGAACCCCAACAGCACGTCTACCGCGCGCATCGCCACCGTCTCGACGGCGCCGCCAGAGTAGCCCGCAAGCACACCGATCAGCGAGCCGACGACGGCGGCGACGGTAACCGCCGTGACCGCCACCTGAACGGACACCTTCGCACCGTAGATCACGCGCGCGAGCACGTCCCGACCGAGCGTGTCAGTCCCGAACGGGTGAGCGGGGCTAGGGGCCGCGAGCGGGGAGAACGCGGGGCTGGTTGGGTCGTAGTAGACGGTGGCGATAAGGCCACTGTCGAAGAACGTTGCGTCGAGGTACGTGAGGATTCCCAGCAACACCACGCCGCTCACGACGGCGAGGCCAGCAATCGCGGCCCGGTCGGCTAGCAGCGAGCGCCAGGCCCGGCCCGTCCTACTGGTGGGGGGGCTCACGACGCGCTCACCCGCGGGTCCAGATACGAGTAAGTGAGGTCCACGACCAGATTCACCAACACGAACAGCGCCGCTACGACCAATACCGCCCCCTGGACGGTGGGGTAGTCCTGCTGGAACACCGACCGATAAATGAGCCGGCCCATCCCCGGCCAGGCGAACACCTGCTCGACGACGACCGTCGCCGACAGTAGGTAGCCGAACTGGAGGCCGGCAACGGTCACCACCGGGAGCAGCGACTGCTTGAGGGCGTGCCGGAGGATAACCGTCCGGGAGGGGAGGCCCTTTGCACGGGCGGTGCGCACGAAGTCCGCCGAGAGGTTGTCCAGCATTGACGAGCGAGTCTGGCGGGCGATGAGCGCGGCAAACGCTGTCCCAACCGTGACCGCCGGCAGAAAGACATGGCGCAGGCTCGCCACCGGGTCCACGAGCGGGTCGACGTAGTTGCCCGGTGGGAGCACCTTCGCCCAGCGGGCGAACAACAGGATCAACACGAGGCCGAGCCAAAAGTTCGGCACGGATACGCCCGCAAGCGCAGAGAATGTAACCGCGCGGTCCTCGGTGGTCCCCTTGCGGACGGCGCTTATCACGCCCGCCGGAACGGCGATGACGACGGCGACTAACATCGACGCGACGGCCAGGAACAACGTCGCCGGCAACCGGCTCGCGATCAGATCGATAACCGGCCGACCGCCGCGAGTGATCGACCGGCCCATGTTCCCCTGGAGAACGTTCTCCAGCCAACGGAGATACTGAACGTAGATGGGATCGTCCAGACCGTACTGCTCGCGGAGGCGAGCGATGTTGGCGTCCGTGGCCTCGATGCCGAGTTGGTTCACTACTGGGTCACCCGGCGCCGCACGGACGATGACGAACACCACCAGCGACACACCCAGTAACACCGGGAGGGTCTGGAGTACTCGAACCGCGACGTACCGAGCGTAGTTCATCCCCTACCCGGGCCGTCGCGCGACGACCGATCCCTGGGGCGACAGCGGCGTCTCATATCGGTCACGTTACCCGCTTGCGGTTAAGCTTTCTGTGCACCGAGGTCCGAGCTGTCCAGTCGGCGCCCGGACACCGGTCGGGAGAGAACCGGTCCCCCGGCTGTCAGCGAGCCGCACGGTGGCCGATGGAACCGCTTTTGCCCGCCCGGGACGACAGGCGAGTATGGAACAGGTCCGGCTGGCGACGCGAGGATCGGCGCTCGCCCGCCGGCAGGCCGCGAGCGTGGCCGACGCTCTCGAAGGGCGCCGGCGGTCGGTCGAGCTGGTCGAAGTCGAGACACGCGGCGACCAGGTGCGCGACGAGCTGATCAGCCGGCTCGGGAAGACGGGCGCGTTCGTCCGGGCGCTTGACGAGCGAGTGCTATCGGGGGAATGCGACGCAGCGGTCCACTCGATGAAGGACGTCCCTACGGAGATACCCGAGGGGTTAGTCGTGGCAGGCGTGCCTCGACGCGAGCGGAGCGGTGACGTGCTGATAACGCCCGACGGAGTAGAGCTGTCGGAGCTCCGTGATGGGGCGACGGTCGGCACCTCCAGCCTCCGACGTGGGGCGCAGCTGCTGGCCGCACGGCCCGACCTCGACGTCCAGCCACTCCGTGGGAACGTTGATACCCGCGCGGAGAAGTTGCTGGCGCCGGCGCTCCAGCGGGAACACCAGCGACGCCTCGACGCTGCCGAGAGCGACGACGAGGAGACGGAGGAGTACGACCGGACGCCCGAGGAGTGGTTCGAGGACCTCAACGAGCTTGAGCGCCGGGCGCTCGGCCGCGAAATCGAGACGGAGTACGACGCCATCGTGCTCGCGGAGGCGGGGCTGGCCCGAATCGGGCTGGACGAGGCGCTGTCCTACCGCCGGCTCCCCCCTGCGGAGTTCGTCCCCGCGCCAGGGCAGGGCGCGCTTGCGGTGACGACCGGGGACGGGGAGCTCGCCGACACCGTCCGGGAGCTGGTGGACGATCCGCCGACTCGGGTGGCGACCACCGTCGAACGGACCGTACTAGGGGAGCTGGGTGGTGGCTGTGTCGCGCCGATCGGCATCCACGCCCGCGTCCAGGGGGCAATGGTCAACTGCGTTGTCCGGGTGCTGTCACGTGACGGCACCGAGGAGGTCCGGGAGAGCCGCGACTTGCCGATCGAGACCCATCCCGGCGCCGCACGGTCGTTCGCGGCCGACCTGCGCGGGCGGGGAGCCGCAGAGCTGATCCACCGGGCGCGGGTAGACGAGGAAGAGGCCCGCGCCGCTAAGCGCGAGGAATGAGATGACCGGGGGAACAGTGTACCTGGTCGGCAGCGGCCCGGGTGACCCAAGGCTGCTCACGGTACGGGCGCGGGACTTGCTGGAGAGCGCCGACGTCGTCCTCCACGACAAGCTCCCCGGCCCGGAGATACTGGGGGCCATCCCCGAAGAACGGCGGGAGGACGTCGGCAAGCGCGCCGGCGGGGAGCGCACCGCCCAGGAGTACACGAACGACCGGTTGGTCGAACTCGCCCGCGAGGGGAAGCAGGTGGTCCGGCTGAAGGGCGGCGACCCGTTCGTGTTCGGCCGCGGGGGCGAAGAAATGGAGTATCTCGCCGCCCACGGGGTCGAGTTCGAGGTCGTGCCAGGGCTTCCCTCCCCCGTCGCCGGCCCGGGGGTGGCGGGAATACCCCTCACTCACCGGGACTGGGCGTCCTCGGTGTCATTCGTCACCGGCCACGAGGACCCCGACAGAGAGGAGTCCGCCGTCGACTGGGGGGCGCTGGCGGCGACCGGCGGTACCATCGTCGTTCTGATGGGCGTCGGGAAGCTACCGGAGTACACCGCCGCCCTGCTAGAAGCAGGAATGGCCCCCGACACGCCGGTGGCGTTGATAGAACGCGCCACCTGGTCCGACCAACAGGTGGCGATCGGCACGCTGGAGGACATCGTGACGGTGCGCGACGCCGCAGGCATCAAGCCGCCCGCTATAACCGTGATCGGCGAGGTTGTGGCCAGCCGGGAGCGGGTGCTGGAGCACCTCGCGAACGGACGCGACGGCGCCACCGGTGATGGTCAATGACCGGCGACCGGCCCGTGGTGGCCGCCTTCCGGCCGGACGATGACCGCATCGAGAGCGCGGCCGCGCTGCTAGAGGAGTTGGGCGCCGAGCCGCTCACGGACCCGATGCTGGAGCCCCGGCCGACGGGCGCGACCCCCCGCGAGGACGCGGACTACGCCGTGTTCACCAGCAAGACCGGCGTGGAGCTGGCCGCCGAGGCGGGCTTCGAGTCGGCGGCGACCGTGTGTGCTATCGGCGCGGCGACCGCAGAGTCGCTCGCCGAGCACGGCTACACGGTCGATATCGTGCCCGATACCTACTCCTCGGCGGGGCTAGTCGAGCGGCTGGCGCCCGAAGCGGCTGGGGCCCGCGTGGAGGTGGCCCGCTCAGACCACGGGAGCGCCACCCTGCTCGATGGGCTGGAGGACGCAGGCGCGTACGTCCACGAGACGGTGCTGTACGAGCTCGGTCGGCCAGCGGGTGCTGGCGACTCGGCGACCGTGGCGGCCCGGGGGGAGTTGGACGGCGCGCTGTTCACCTCCTCCCTCACCGTGGAGAACTTCCTCGCGGCGGCCGCCGATCGAGGCGTCCGGGCGGCCGCTATCGCCGGACTGGAGGGGGCCGTCGTCGGGGCCATCGGCGAACCGACCCGGGCGGCCGCCGAGCGCGAGGGGATATCGGTGGACGTCGTTCCGGGGACTGCGGACTTCGAGGCGCTGGCGCGGGCGGTGCTCGACCGACTTTGACCCGTCGGCTCAGTCGCCGTCCCCGAACGCTGACAGCTGGAGGTCTATCTCCTCCAGCATCTCCTCGGAGACCCGCACGTCCAGTTCCATTGTCTCGCCGACGTGGTTGGCGGCGCGGTCGCGGAATTCCCGGGCCCGGGTCGGCTCCATCCCTAGCGGAAGCCGCACGTCCCCGCGGAGCCGGGCGAGATACAGTGTCAGCAGGCCAGCGATGGCGTCGTGGGAGACATCGCCGTCCTCGGCGGCCGCCAGCAGGTCGCCAAGCTTCTCGCGAAACTGCTCGTGGTCGTCGATAGAGCGGGTCACGAATCCTCACCCCTGCCCCGGCCGCGGAGGAACAGAAAGACGGCGAACACAAGCGGGGAGAGGAACGCGATAGCAATGACACTCATGACCAGCACAAGCCCAAGCGAAAGGCTGAATTCCTCCTCGTCAGTCTCAGTCGTCTCCTGTTGTGCGGCTGGCGGCCCCGTCTGCAACGACCGGTCGGCCGGCGTCTGCGCTGCGCCCGCGCCAGCGGCCGCCACCGCGCCGCCCGCGCCGCCGACGAACGTGCGCCGGGTCACCTGGGTCATGCGACCCACGTCACACCGCCGGTACAAGTGGATTGTCGAATCGGAGCAGCGGTTCGCGCCGGATCGAGAATGCCGGGAACTCTGGGGAGCGGCCGCCTACCCGGTGACGAGGTACGTGCGGCCGGCGCGGTGCTTGAGGTGGACCTCTTCGCCGGCGGTGGTCGCCTCGCGGGCGTACTCTTGGACCCGCTCGGCGGGCAGGTCGGAGACCTCAACCAGCGCCGACCGGACGCTGTCGCGGTTCGGTGTCCGGGTGTGTATCGTGTCGACAGACATACCAACTCCTACCTGCCGGAAGGTCTTCAACGCGAGCCTACCGCAGTGAAAGTGAAGGTGGAACCGTCGGCCGGAGGTCCGACAGTTTATACTCGGGCACGCCCCACCCGCTTGTAATGAACGTCGGGGACGTGCCGGCAGTGCCGGAGTGGCTGCCGGACCACCTGCGCGAACAGGGTATCGAGTCGCTGTACCCGCCCCAGGCAGCCGCCGTTGAGAAGGGGGTCACCGAGGGCGAGAACCTCGTCGCGAGCGTCCCCACCGCCAG
>CAZLOO010000017.1:0-16267 GCA_964561055.1 uncultured Halobacteriales archaeon | reverse complement strand
CGCGGGCTCAGCCGCGGTGGAGGTGACAGGCCGCGAAGTGGCCGCCCTGGCCGTGCTCGGTCGGTACCTCGTAGGCCGGCTGCTCGCGGGCGCAGATGCTGGCGTCGGCGAAGGAGCTCTCCAGCAGCTCTGTCGCCCGCTCCCACTCCTCGGCCTCGATAGCTTCAATCGACTCCTCGACGACCTCGCCCGGCTCGCCGGTGGGGACTCCGTCACCGAAGAACCGGTCCCGGATCGCTGGCCCGGCCCGCTCCTCGAACGAGCGCCGAGAGACCGCTCGGACGAACGCCCGCAGGTCGTCCCACTCCCGCTCGCGGAGGTCGTACTCGTCGGGAGGAATCAGGTCCGGACAGCGGGTACGGAATCGGCAGCCGCTGGGCGGCTCGATCGGCGAGGGGACGTCTCCCTCCAGCACTCCCCGCGTGCCGGAGACTCGCGGGTCCGGCACCGGGATCGACTGCAGCAGCGCCCGGGTATAGGGGTGTTGCGGGTTCTCGTACAGCTCCTCGGTCTCGGCGAGCTCCACTAGCTGGCCGAGGTACATCACCGCCACCCGGTCGGAGATGTGCCGGATGACGCTGAGGTCGTGGGCGATGAACAGGTAGGTGAGCCCGAACTCCTCCTGGAGCTCCTCCATCGTGTTGAGCACCTGTGCCTGAATGGAGACGTCCAGCGCGCTCACGGGCTCGTCACACACCACGAAGTCCGGGTTCACCGACAGCGCCCGGGCGAGGTTGATCCGCTGGCGCTGGCCGCCGGAGAACTGGTGAGGGTAGCGGTTGTAGTGCTGTGGGTCGAGCCCGACCTTCGACAGCAGCTCGCGGGCCCGGTCCTCGCGTTCGCCTTTGTACAGCCCGTGGGCCTTCATCGGCTCCTCGACGATGGGACCGACTTTCATCCGCGGGTCGAGGCTGGACTGGGGGTCCTGGAAGATCATCTGCATGTCCCGGCGCTGCTCGCGCAGCCGCTCGCCGGACAGCTCCGTCAGGTCCTGCCCCTTGAAGTACACCCGGCCGTCGGTCGGCTTGGTCAGCTGGAGTACTGTCCGGGCCAGCGTCGACTTGCCACAGCCGGACTCTCCGACCAGCCCGAGGGTCTCCCCCTCGGCGATGTCGAAGCTCACGTCGTCGACGGCTTTCACGGTCTCGGTCCCGAAGATGCTGTCCAGGAACCCCTCCCCCTGGGTGAAGTGCTTCGTGAGTCCTTCGAGGCGCACCAGCGGCTGCTCGCCGGGATCGACACTGTCCCCGCGCTGGTCGGCGCCGACCTGCTCGCTCTCACTCACCGCCACCACCCCTCGACTCCTCGACGAGACCAGCCGTGAACGCCTCGTCGGCCGCCGTCTCCAGCGGTCGGGCGTCCTCGTAGCCGACGTTCTCGTATTTCACGCAGGACACTTCGTGGGGGATACCGTCGCCGACGTCCTGGTACTCCGGCTCGATCTCCTGACAGACGGTGCGGGCGTCCGGACAGCGGGTGTGGAACCGACAGCCCGAGGGCGGATTGATTGCCTCCGGCATCACTCCCTCGATGGGATTCAGCGACTCCACCGTCCGGTCTGGCCGCGGGATCGAGTCCAGTAGCGCGTCCGTGTAGGGGTGTTTGGTGTCGTGGAACAGGTCGTCGACGGTTGCCTGCTCGACAATCTCTCCGAGGTACATCACGTTCACCCGGTCGCAGATTTCCGCGACGACGCCCATGTCATGGGTGACCCAGAGGAAGCTGGTGCCGTAGCGGCTCTGCAGGTCGTCCACCAGGTCAAGGATTTGCCCCTCGACGGTGACGTCAAGCGCGGTCGTCGGTTCGTCGGCGATGACGAGGCTGGGCTCGCATGCCAGAGCCATCGCGATCAGCACCCGCTGGCGCATCCCACCGGAGAACTCGTGGGGGTAGTCCTCATAGCGTGACTCCGGCTCCGGGATGCCTACCTCTCGGAGCATCTGGACCGCCAGGTCACGGGCGTCCCTCTTCGGAAGATCACGATTGATCTCGATGAACTCCCGGAGCTGCCCTCCGATCTTGAACACCGGATTCAGCGACTCCATCGGGTCCTGAAAAATGATGGCGATCTCGCGGCCGCGAATCCGCTCGCGCATCTGCCGGTTGGACAGCGACTCCTCGCGGACACGCCGCTCGCCGCCGTCGGTCTCCTCGACGCCGTAGATGAGTTCTCCCTTGTAGTAGATGTCGCCGCCGACGATCTGTCCGGGCTCCTCAACCAACTGGAGCACGCTGGCTGAAGCCACGCTCTTACCGGCGCCTGACTCGCCGACAAGGCCGACGATCTCGCCGGCTTCGACCTCGAAGCTCACCCCGTCGACCGCCCGGACCACGCCGTCGGCCGTGAAGAAGTGCGTCTGCAGATTCTCCACGGAAAGCAATGGGTCGCTCATCAGTTGTTGATTCGTGGGTCCAGCGCGTCACGGAGCCCGTCGCCGACCAGGTTGAACCCGACGACCGTGATCAGGATCGCCAGTCCCGGCCAGAGGCTGAACCACCAGTCCTCCAGCATGTAATTGCGTGACTGTGATAGCATCTGCCCCCAGGACGGCTCCGGCGGCTGGACGCCGAATCCGAGGAACGACAGCCCAGCGACGATGAGGATGCTGTAGCCGATCTGAAGGGTCGCCTGCACCAACACCGGCGCAAAGCTGTTTGGAATGACGTGCCGGGCGATGATGTTTCGGTCGCGGACGCCGGCGGCACGGGCGGCTTCAATGTACTCCTCCTCGCGGACGCTGAGCACCCGCGAGCGGATTAGCCGCGCGAACGTTGGGACCGAGGCGATGCCGACCCCGACCATCGCGAAGATCAGCTCCCGGCCGAAGGCGGTCATGAACGCGATCACCAGCACCAGAAACGGGATGGCGTACACCGTCTCGACGCCCCGCATTAGGGCGTCGTCGATCCAGCCCCCGTAGTACCCCGCGACTGCGCCGACCACCGTCCCGCCAATCAGCCCAATGAACGTAGCGATAAACCCGACTTGGATGGCGATCTTCGAGCCGTACACCAGCCGGACGAGGATGTCACGCCCGCGGTTGTCCGTCCCAAGGGGGTGGTCCATCGTCCCCGCGCCGTACACGTTCTCGGTAAAGAACGGCGGCAACAGCGTCTCCACGGAGTTGGGATCGTTCTCCGGGTTCACCCAGAAGGTGTTGGCGACCCAGTAGTTCAGCAGTTCGGCGTCGATGAACGCGAAGATCGCCACGGCGGTCATGACACCGACGATGAACAGTCCCGCCAGCGCCGTCGGATCACGTTTGATCTGACTCAGAGTGTACTTGAGCCCCACCCGGGACTCGATCTCGGCGCCGGGCTCCTCCGGTTCGCTGTCGCGCGGTGCTTCGGTGCGTGATTCTGTCGAAGTTGCCATTATTGCTCCTCCCCGTAGGTAACGCGGGGATCGATGTACGCGTAGGAGATGTCCGTCAGCACGACACCAACGACGAATACGAGGCCGAACACGAGCGTCGTCCCCATCACCAGCTGGTAGTCCTGGTTGGCGATGGCGGTGATGATCAGCGTCCCCATTCCGTTGATGCTGAATACCGTCTCGGTCAGGACGGCGCCGCCGATGGCGCCGGTGAGATTCAGTCCTAGGATGGTAACGATCGGTAGCTGAGCGTTCCGAAACGCGTGTTTCCGGAGAATGGTCCCCTCCTTGACGCCGTAGGCCCGCGCCAGGCGAACGTAGTCCTCGGAGAGCACCTCCAACATTGAGGAGCGCTCGATGCGGGTGAACGCCGCCATCTGGAGGGTACCGAGCGACGCCATCGGTAACACCAGATGCTGCAACGAGGTGGTAACCACCTCCATCTGTGTAGTCGCGCCTTTCACGCTCGACGGGTCGGCCCACGGGAGCGGCAGGTTCGTCGCCGGCAGCCACTGGAGGTGGAATGCGAAGACGATAATTAGGATTAAACCGATCCAGAACGAGGGGGTCGAGACCCCGATCAGCGACACCACCCGCGAGACGTGGTCGGTGGGTTTGTTACGGCGCTTGGCTGAGATAACCCCCAGGGGGATTGCCGTGATCAGCGCGAACGCGAACGCCGAGAACAGCAGGTACAGCGTCACCGGCAGCCGCTCGAGGATCTTCTGGGTAACCGGCGTCTTGTAGTAGAGGCTCCGGCCGAGGTCGACGCCGAAGGTCGGCCGGACGAACGGGAACGAATTCGTGATATCGACCCAGATCGGCGAGACGGACCCGAGATACGCCAGGTACCGTACCCACAGCGGCCGGTCGAGTCCGTACTTGGCGCGGATGGCCTCGATTTGTGCCTGGCTCGGCGACGGCCCCAGCATGATGCTCACCGGGTCGCCGGGGATCGCGTCGGTCAAAAAGAACGTTATTGTGACAATACCGATCAGTACCGGTATCGACTGGAGCAGCCGTCGGAGGGTGTACCGTGCGATACTGGCCATGGTTCGAGGCGACGTCTTCGGCTCCGCATGATTGCTCGCCGGATATAAATCCGCTGGGACGCTGGCCGGCGCGCCGCACCGGCCGCCGGAGCGAATCCGGAACGCACCGGAGCGGAGGTCGGACCGGCCCAGCCTGGCTCAGTTATCGAGCCAGGTGTTGTTCCAGCTCCCGTAGATGCTGTGCCCGTCGACCGGATGCGAGCTGAAGTCGTTGACGTACCCCTGTACGCCGTAGGAGTTCTTCAGCCCGTAGGCCGGCAGGTGGGCCCGCTGTTCGAGGATCGTCGTGACTGCCTCCTCGTACAGCTGCTTGCGGGCCGAGCGCTCGACGCTCTCGCGGGCTTGGACGATCTTGTCGGCGGCCTGGACGCCGGCGTCGCTGTTGTCGCCGAAGAACGTCCCGTTGGTCACGCCGAGGGTGTCCTCCGTGCGGGAAAACAGGAAGTACATGAACGAGTCGGGGTCCGGTGAGCCGGCCCATCCTAGCGTGTACATATTGTAATCGTTCGCGTTGCCGGTGACGTACTTGTCGAGGAATGCCCCCCAGTCGAGGCGCTGGACGCTCGTGTTTGAGAAGCCGGCCTCGCCGAGCCCGTTGGCCACGGTGACGCCGATCTGCTCGCGCTTGTCATCCGGGGGGACGATGATGTTCCACTCGTAGTCTTGGGGCACGCCAGCCTCGTCGAACAGCTGCTGGGCCTGCTCGATGTCCTTACTGTGGGGGATGTCCTGCCACTCCTCCAGTGGGAAGCCCCACTCTTGTGCCAGTTGGCGTGGGATCGGGCTGTACTGGCGGATTCCGGTCGGCTCGACGAAGTTCGACACCGCCTGGTCCATGCTGAACGTGTAGTCAATCGCCTCGCGGACCCGAGGATCGGATGTCGGACCCTGCTTGCAGTTGAACGCGAGATAGAAGTAGTTGATTCCGGGCGAAGAGTCGATACTGGCTCCGTCGATGTTCTCGACGGTCGTCCAAGACTTCGGCGGGATCTCCTTGATTATGTCGTTCTCCTCGGATCGGAGGGTGGTGACGCGGGTGGTCCCCTCCTCAACGGGGACGAACTCGATCGAGTCGAGATGCGGGAGGCCGTCGGCCATCAGGTCCTCGCCCCAGTAGTCGTCCCACCGGGTGACGCGGACGAAGTCACCCTCGGTCCAGTCCTCGAACTGGAATGGGCCGGCTCCGACCGGCGATTCCGTGTTGAACGCCTGCTTGTCCTCCTCGCGGACGGACTTGGGGACGATCGACCACGGCAGATAGCTGGTGAACGCCCCGAACGGGAACTTCAGGTCGAACTGCACGGTCGACTCGTCGACGACGCTGACCGTGTCGATCATGCTGAACTCCCCGGCGTTCTCCGTGTCCTCGGCGACCGGCGCCTCGAAGGAGTACTTCACGTCCTCGGCGGTCACCGGGTCGCCGGTCTGGAAGGTCGCCTCCTCGCGGATCGGGACGACGTACCGCTGACCGCCCTGTGATACCTCCGGCATCTCGGCCGCGATCAGCGGTTCGATATCCGTCCCCTCGCCGTAGGAGTACAGCGAGTCGAACACCATCGTCGACACCTCTGACGACGGGACGTCGTTCAGGACAATCGGGTCGAACTCGATCGGGCTCTTCACCTGCGCGAAGGTGAGTTCGCCGCCGTCTTTCGAGGCACCATCGCCACCGTCGCCACCATCGCCACTGTCACCACCATCGCCACCGTCACCACCGGAGGTCGTGGTTCCGCTGTCGTCGCCACCATCGCCCTGGCCGCCGGCGCACCCGGCGAGTGCGATCAAACCGCTCCCGCCGAGGATCTGCATCGCGCGGCGCCGGTTGAGCCTGTTGTCAGTGTCCGGGTCAGAGGTTGGCATATATCCACTACGAACTCGAAGGGCCGATACACTTAATTAAATCGATTACTCACATCTCAGGTTCAGCTATTCTTGACCACCAGCCGGCGACAGGCGTGTGACATAGTAACTTTCACCATTCTCGCCTCCCGTGGGGTGGTATGGCAGTTGAGGACGAGTTCTACGCGCCGGACGGGCTGGACACTTCGGCCGCGTCGCTCGGTCACGAGCGGCCGGATGTGCCGGCCTATCGAGCGCTGGCAGAGGACCTCAGGACGCGGGTCGACGGCGAGGTGGAGTTCGACGAGTACGCCCAGGTGCTGTACGCCAGCGATGGCTCGATCTATCAGGCGCGGCCGGCGGGGGTGGTCTGCCCTCGGGACGCCAGCGACGTCCAAGCGGCCGTCGAGGTGGCCACCGACCACAAGGTGCCGGTGCTGCCCCGTGGTGCGGGCTCATCGCTCGCGGGCCAGGCTGTCGGTCCCGGCTGTGTGGTGTTGGACATGACCCGATATATGGACGACCTGCTGGCGGTGGACCCGGAGACACAGCGGGCGACCCTCCAGCCCGGCCTGGTGCAGGATGACCTCGACGATCGGCTGGCCGAGCACGGACTGAAGTTCGCCCCCGATCCGGCCTCCTCGAACCGAGCGACGATCGGCGGCGGTATCGGCAACAACTCGACGGGCGCACATTCGGTCAGGTACGGTATCACGGACGCCTACACGGAAGAGCTAAAGGTGGTGCTCGTGGACGGCTCGCTGATCCACACCCGGGAGGTGGTGCTCGACTCCGAGGAGTACGAGGACATCGTCGCGAAGGATGACCTCGAGGCGGACATCTACCGGACCGTCCGGCGCCTGGTCGAGGAGAACAGCGAGGAAATCGACGAGAAGTACCCCTCGCTGAAGCGATCGGTGTCGGGGTACAATCTCCACAAGGTTATCTACGAGAACGAGGCCGGTCAGCAGGTGATCAACCTCTCGAAGCTGTTCGTCGGCAGTGAGGGAACCCTCGGAGTCATCGTGGAGGCGACGGTGTCCTTGGTGACCAAGCCCGAGGAGACCGCGCTGGCACTGTACTGCTTTGAGGACCTGGTGGCGACGATGCGGGCGGTGCCGGAGGCCCTGGAGTTCGACGTGAGCGCGGTCGAGCTGATGGATGACGAGGTGTTCCGGCTCGCGGCGGAGTCAGATGGCTACGCCGAGTACGTCGAAGTTATTCCGGAGGGGACGGCGGCGGCGCTAATGGTCGAGTTTGACTCCGAACTCGTTGACGACTTCGAGGCTGCCGTCGCGGAGACGAATGACCACTTCGTCGAGGAGGGGAACGCGTTCGACGTGGTGGAGGCGTACAGCGAGTCCGCCCAGGCGGACATCTGGAAGCTCCGGAAGGCAGCCATCCCACTGCTGATGAGTCTCGACGGCGACCCCAAGCCGTACCCGTTCATCGAGGACGCCACCGTCCCACCCGCCGAGCTCGCGGAGTACGTCCAGCAGTTCGAGGAGGTGCTGGGAGACCACGACACCTCAGCGGCGTACTTCGCCCACGCCGGCGCCGGTACGCTCCATATCCGGCCCATTCTCAATCTAAAAACGGAGGGTGGTATCGAGGCAATGCACTCCATCACGGAGGACGTCACCGACCTCGTGCTGGAACACCACGGCGCCTTTTCGGGCGAGCACGGCGACGGGATGGCCCGCACGGAGTTCAATCCGAAGATGTACGGCGACCAGCTGTGGACGGCGTTCAAGCAACTCAAGACGGCCTTCGACCCCGAGTGGCTCCTCCATCCGGGCAATGTCGTCTACCGGGACGGCCCCGAGGACCCGGGGCCCGACAACGCGCGTGGCGTCGGCGCGGACACCGACCGCGGGGTCGGCGCGGATATGCGCGAGAACCTCCGCTACGGCCCCGACTACCAGTCCATCGAGCCCCAGACGGCCCTGGACTTCGACGACGAGGGGGGATTCTCGGAGCTGGTGGAGCTGTGCAACGGCTGCGGCAACTGCCGGGAGACCGGCTCCGGGGTGATGTGTCCCACCTACCGCGCCTCCGAGGAGGAAATACAGACTACGCGCGGGCGAGCCAACATGCTCCGGGCGGCTATCTCCGGCGAACTCCCGGAAGACGAGATCCACTCCGACCGGTTCCAAGAGGAGGTACTGGAGCTGTGTGTCGGCTGTAAGGGCTGCAAGTCGGACTGTCCGACCGGTGTCGACCTCGCGAAGCTGAAAGCCGAGGTGAAACACCAGCATCACCAGGAGGAGGGCGCCGGAATCCGCGAGCGGCTGTTCGCCAATATCGACACCGCCTCGCGGATCGGAAGCGCGCTGGCGCCGCTGTCGAACGTCGCCTCGGAGCTGCCGGGCGCCCGGCGGATGATGGAGGCGACGCTGGGGATTGCCCGCGACCGGGAGCTGCCGACGTTCACACGCGAGTCGCTGGTCGACTGGTTCGAGGACCGCGGCCCCGGGGTCGCCGAGCGCGACGCCACGGACAAGGTCCTGCTGTTCCCGGACCCGTACACCAACTACAGTTACCCTGAGCCCGGGAAGGCCGCCATCGAGGTGCTCGAGGCCGCCGGCGTCCACGTTCAAGTCCCCGACGACCTGCCGCCAAGCGGTCGGGCGGCGTTCTCGATGGGCTTTCTCGACGAGGCACGCGACCGAGCTCGCCGGAACGTGGAGGCGCTGGCGCCGTACGTGGAGGACGGCTGGTCGGTCGTGTTCGTCGAACCCTCCGACGCTGTGATGTTTCAGGACGAGTACCTCGACCTGCTTGACGGCCGGCGCCCGGAGGCGGTGAGCGCCGCCGCCTACGGAATCTGCGAGTACCTCGACCGCGGCCGGCTCGACGAGGAGATTGACTGGGTCGACCCCAAGGAGACGCTCACCTACCACGGCCACTGCAACCAGAAGGCGACCAACCGCGACCACCACGTGGTGGGCGTGCTCCGACGGGCCGGCTACGCGGTCGACCCGCTGGATTCGACCTGCTGTGGGATGGCCGGCTCCTTCGGCTACGAGGCCGAGCACTACGAGCTCTCGAAGGCGATTGGCCGAATCCTCTTCGACAAGGTGGCGGATAGTCCCGGTGAAACGGTCGTCGCCCCCGGCGGCTCCTGTCGCTCGCAGTTGGGCGACCGGGAGGGGCACGATCGACCGCCCCACCCCGTAGAGAAACTGGCGGAGGCGGTGGCCTGATCGATACCGGACCCGAACCCGGACGGGACGAGGTGTGTCGTGTCCGGTTGGGCCGGGCTACTCCCCGTTCACGGCGCGCCAGACGGTCTCGCTTGTCAGGGGCATGTCGACGTGCTCGACGCCGAACGGCTCCAAGGCGTCGACGACGGCGTTGACCACCGCGGGGGGTGCGGCGATGGTGCCGGCCTCGCCGACGCCTTTCACTCCGAGCGGGTTGTGCGGACACGGGGTCACCGTCGAGTCGGTCTCCATCTCTGGGACGTGCTCGGCCTTCGGGACGGTGTAGTCCTGGAGGCTCCCGGTGAGCAGCGTGCCGTTGTCGTCGTACTGGGCACCCTCGTACAGCGCCTGGCCGACCCCTTGGGCGATGCCGCCGTGAATCTGGCCCTCGACGATCTTGGGATTGATCTGCTCGCCGACGTCATCGACGGCGACGTAGCGCTCGAACTCGATCTCGCCGGTGTCCGGATCGACCTCTACGACCGCGATGTGGGTGCCGAAGGGGAACACGAAGTTCGGCGGGTCGTAGCGGGCGGTCGCCTCCAGTCCCGGCTCGACGTCGTCCGGCAGGGCCGACTCGTCGTCGGCGATCTCAGCGATCTCCTGGATCCGCACCGAGCGCTCCGGAGCGCCGGTGACGTAGAATTCGCCATCCTGGAACTCGAGGTCCTCCTCGCTGACCTCCAGTCGGTGGGCGGCAATCGTTCGGGCCTTCTCCCTGACGGCCTCGGCGCTGTCGAACACGGCGCTGCCGCCCACCGGACCGCTCCGGGAACCGTACGTGCCACGGCCCGCCTCAACGACGCCGGTGTCACCCTCGATCACCTCGATGTCGTCGTAGGGAACGCCGAGCCGGTCGGCGACGATCTGGGCGAAGGTCGTCTCGTGGCCCTGGCCGTGGGAGTGAGTGCCCACCCTGACGACGACTTCCTCGGGACCCTCGAACTCCACCGTGGACTCCTCGAACAGCCCCGGCCCGACGCCGCAGGCCTCGATGTAACAGGACAGCCCGATGCCGAGATACCGGCCCTCCTCGCGGGCGCGCTGCTGGCGCTCGCGGAACTGCTCGTAGTCGACCGCCTCCAGGGCTTCCTCGAGCGTCCGTTCGTAGTCGCCGCTGTCGTACTCGCGGCCGGCGGCCGCGTCGTAGGGGAACTGATCTTTCCCGATGAGGTTTTGCCGCCGCAGGGCGACCGGGTCCACGTCGAGTTCCCGGGCCGCGCGGGTCAGCAGCCGCTCGATGAGGTAGGTCGCCTCGGGCCGGCCGGCACCCCGATAGGCGTCGACCGGTGCCGTGTTCGTGAACGCGCCGGTGACCGACGCGTAGAACGCGGGGATGTCGTACTGGCCACACAGCAGCTCCGCGTAGTCCGGGGCGGCGACGCTGGCCTGTGCCGAGGAGATATAGCCGCCGACGCCGACGTGGGTGTCGGTCCGGAGCCCGGTGATCCGGCCGTCCCCGTCGAACGCCATCTCCGCGCGGGCGCGGTGGTCTCGCCCGTGGGAGGTGGAGGCGAACCCTTCCGAGCGGGTCGCCTGCCACTTCACCGGCCGCTCGAGGTCCATCGCGGCGAAGGAGGCGAGTGCCTCCTCCGGGTAATGATGGATCTTCGAGCCGAAGCCGCCCCCGACGTCCGGCGCACGAATCCGGATCTCCGCCTCGGCGAGCCCGAGCGTCTCGGCGAGCCACTCCCGGTGGAGGTGGGGGTTCTGGGAGGTCATCTCGACGGTGAGCTGCCCGTCATCGGGCTCATACCGGGCGACGGCGGCACGGGGCTCCATCGCGGTGGGAATCAGCCGGTTGTTCTCCAGCTCCAGCTCGACGACGTCGGCGGCCGCCTCGAACGCCGCCTCGACGGCGGCCTCGTCGCCGTGTTCCCACTCGAGAGCGACGTTGTCCGGCGCCGCTTCGTGGAGTGTCGGCGCGTCGTTGCCGACCGCCTCGACCGGGTCGGTGACGGCGTCGAGGCGGTCGTAGGACACGTCCACGAGGTCGGTCGCCCCGGCGGCGGCGTACCGGCTGTCGGCGATCACCACCGCGATCGGTTCGCCCTGGTAGCGGACCCGCCCGTCTGCGAGAATCGGCCGGTCCGGATAGGTCGCGTACTCCTCCTCGACCCACACCGCCAGTCGTCCGGGGACGTCGCTGGCAGCGACGTCCTCGTGGGTGTAGACAGCGAGAACGTCGTCGCTGTCCTCGGCGACGCTCGTGTCCACGGACTCGATCCGGGCGTGGCCATACTGGCTCCGGACGACGGCCATGTGTACCGTGTCCGGGTGCTGGATGTCGTCCGTGTACTCAGCCTCGCCCGTTATTAGATCGGGATCCCTGCGTCGGCGCAGGGGCGCCCCGAGCAGTTCCGACAGCGGTACGTCCTCGGGCGAGCGGGAGGTAATACCCATTAACGCTCACCCCCGGTCGCCCTCGCGGCGGTCGTCACGTTCCTGGTCATCGTTGTGAGATGGCGTCGGCTTGTGTAACGGCCCAAGCGTGTTAAATGATGGCTCACAGCACTATCCAACTACTGCCGCGACACCGTAGAGGTCCGGAACCTCGTGAGTGGGTTTGACTGGGAGGTCAATATCCGCGACGTGAGGGCGCCGCAGGAAGGCGGAGTCGACCCCGGCACGGTGGGCCGCGAGGACGTCGCTCCCACTGTCGCCAACGTACAGCGCCGACGCCGCGTCGAGCTCCGCGAGCGCCGCCTCAATGTATTCCGGCGCGGGCTTCTTCCGGTCGAGGCTGGTGACGCTTTTCGGCCGGGCATGGACGGCCTCGAACAGCTCCCTGAGGTCGAAGCGGTCCAGCACGAACGCGATCGTCGTGTCGTGGTTGTTGCTCACGATTCCCCGGGGTTCGGGGCGGGTCTCGACAGCGGCCACGTCGTCGTAGAGGCCGCGTTTCCCGGCCCGGAATTCCCGGAACTGTGCCCACTCGTCGTGATGCTCCCGGGCTTCCCAGAACCGCTCGGGATCGGGATCGTACGCCGCACAGAGTTCCCGTAACTCATCAAGCGCTAGCCCGTCAACGACTGCGTGGACGTACTCCGGTGGGGGGTTCTCGACTCCCACTGCCGCGAACGCCTCCCTGGTCGCCGCCGCCTGGTGCTCGCGGGCCGGCAGCCCGACAAGCACGCCGTCGTTGTCGAACAGCAGGGCGTCGTATCCCACCTTCGGGCCTACCGCCGCCGGCGTACTCTCGGTTACGGTGTCACTGGTAGACTGTCACCGACTCTATGACGACTTCTTCCAAAGGCTGGTCGTTTTCGTCCGTCTCGACGCCGCCGATCTTCTTGACGACGTCCATCCCGTCCAGCACCTGGCCGAAGACGGCGTGGCGGCCGTCGAGGTGGGGCTGGGCGTCCAGGGTGATGAAGAACTGCGAGCCGTTCGTGTCCGGCCCGGAGTTGGCCATGCTCAGGATCCCCGGTCCCTCGTGGGTGAGTTCGTCGTGGAACTCATCATCGAACTGGTAGCCCGGGTCGCCGCGACCGGTGCCGGTCGGATCCCCGCCCTGAATCATGAACCCCTCGATGACCCGGTGAAACACGATACCCTCGTACAGCGAATCGCCGCGAACCTCGCCCGTCTCGGGGTCCTCCCACGTCGGAGTCTCGGGGGCGGGCTCGGCGTCGGCGGCGGGCTCGTGTCTCGCCAGCCCGAGAAAGTTCTTTACCGTCCGCGGGGCCCGATCCTCGAACAGCTCGACGCGGATGTCGCCGTGGTTCGTCCCCAGGACCGCTTCCGGGTTGGCCTCGTTGACCTTCTCGTACATACGAGGACGGGGAGCGGCCGGGGCAAAAGACTGCCGACGCGGGGCGGAACCTACACGGGGCCGCCGCGAGTGGCTCTCGTATGACCGGTCACACCGACGAGCGGGTCACGCTCGCGCGGCTCCCCTCGGGCGTGCGCATCGAGACGACCGTCCACACCTACGAGGGCGCCCACGACGGGCCGACGCTGTACGTCCAGGCCGCTCAGCACGGCCGCGAGGTGAACGGGACGGAGCTGCTGCGCCGGTTCCACGGCCGGGTCGAGCCAGAGGCGTTAGCCGGGCGGATCGTCGCGGTCCCGGTGGCGGACCCGCTCACCTTCGACAGAGTGTCCTACACCACTCCGGAGGTGCTCGACTCCGCGAACGCGAACATGAACCGTGTCTGGCCGGGCGATCCCTCGGGGAGTATCCACCAGCGGATGGCCGCCACGCTGTGGGAGTACGCCGAACGGGCCGACGCGGTCGTGGATCTACACACGGGGAGCCCGGAGATGCTCACCCACGTCGTCTTCGAGGAGGGCCGGGAGCGCTCCCGGGAACTCGCCGAGCTGTTCGGGACTGAGCTACTGCTGGCGGAGCCGTCCGACGACGACGCGACCGAGGAGTGGGTGCTGCGCCGGTTCGACGGGAAGTTCCGGGTGGCGGCCGCGGACGCCGGCATCCCCGCCATCACGCCGGAGCTATCACACAACAAGCAGCTCGTCGAGCCGGCCATCGAGGCTGGCCTGGCGGGCTTGGAGAACCTGCTCGCCGGCCTCGGGATGGTCGATCGGGAGCCCCGACCGACCGACCCCACCGTCGCGCGCAACCACCTTGGTCGGGTGACGGCCGACCAGTCAGGGCTGTTCCGGGCGGCGCCGAAAGCGAGGCTCGGGGACTGGGTCAGCGAGGGCGAGCACCTGGGCAGGCTGTACGACCCCACCAGCTACGAGATGCTCCAAGAGGTAGCCGCCGACCGGGACGGCTTGCTGTACTCCATCGCCGAGGAGGCGACCGTGACCGCCGGATCGGCGCTGGTGAACGTCGCTGTCCCGCTCTAAGGTTTGACGACGAGCTTTCCGACGAAGCTGTCCTCGATCACTGCACGGTGAGCCTCGGCGGCCTCCGCCAGATCGTAGCTCCGCGCGATCTCGATCGACAGCGCACCCGTTTCCATGAGCCGGGCGATCCGCTCCAGGGTGCCGTCCACCGGGTCCAGGTTGAACGCGTCGAACGGCTGGACGGTGAGGTCCTTCCCGATGGCCGCCGTGAGATCGTCGATGCGGGGTTGATCGTGGTTGTTGCCGATGACCAGCAGATCACAGCCCGGCGCCGCTACCGCCACGTCTAAGTCGCAGTGGCGCTCGATCATGTGTTCCAGAATCAGGTCCGCGCCCTGCGGCGCGGCTGCCTCAACGGCGGTCCGGAGCTCCTCATGGGCGTAGTCGATAGCGTGGTCGGCACCCAGCTTCCGGAGGCGGTCGAGTCGGTCAGCGGCCGCCGTGGCGACTACCCGTGCGCCCATCGCTTTCGCGAGCTGGACGGCTACGTGGCCTACGCCGCCGGTACCGCCGTGTACCAGCGCCGTCCCGCCGGGGGGCAGGTCACCTAGCTCGTACAATGCCCGCCAGGCCGTGCCACAGACAATGCCTGCGGCTGCGCCCGCCTCAAAGCCCACCCCGTCGGGTAGGGGGGCCAGCCGGTCGGTACGGACAGTCGCCCGCTCGGCGTAGGTGCCCTGGCGATCTCCCCGGGAACCGGCGGCATTTAGCATCGGCACCGTCCCGAACACGCGGTCGCCAACGGCGAACGGTCCGTCCTCGTCACCAACCGCCTCAACGATGCCGGCGAGGTCCGATCCAGAAATCAGCGGGAGGTCGTCACCCCACAACCCCTCCCGGCGGAGCGCGTCACACGGATTAACGCCCGCGGCCGCGACCTCGACCCGGACCTCGTCAGCGCGCGGCTTCAGCGGCTCGACCGTCTCGATACCCAGTACCTCGGGTCCGCCGAACTCGTGGTAGCGTACGGCACGCATACCGCTCCCGTCGACGGTCGCCGGGATAACTGTTGGCGGGCGGCGGGTTTCGCGGGTCCGCCGTCTCGAGAGCGTTTAGAACGACTGCAGAGCGTCCAGTCGGTCGGTAGCCGAGCCGTCCGCGATGGCGGTGCGGGCCGCCTCCAGCCCGTCCTCAATGGTATCGGTGTCCTCGCGGGCGTAGATCCGCAGCGCCGCGTTCAGCGCCACCGCGTCGGCGAAGCCGTCCTCTCGCTCGCCGGCGAGCACCTCGCGGGTGACCGCCGCCGAGTCCGTTGCGACCGACTCGACACCCAAATCTTCGCTGGCCAGATCCATTCCGTACTCGGCGGTCTCAATGGTGAAGTCGGCGATGTCGCCGCCGGTGTTCCACTCCGCGACCACCGTCGAACCCGGCCGGATGTCGTCGTACCCCTCCATCCCCTGGAACATCAGCACCCGCCGGGGGTCGTAGCGCTCGCTCTCCTGGAAGGTGTTGATGATCCGCTTTGCATACGGGAGATGGTAGAAGCTCCCGAGGTGGACGTCCGCGCCGGCGGGGTTGGCGAGCGTCTCGATGGTGTTAACGAACGTTCGCACCCCCATCTGGTCACGACGGTCCTTGAGCGCGTCCACGCCGGAATTGAACGACGGCTGGTAGTAGAAGCCGAAGCCGACCTCGTCGGTCATGGCGGCGGACTCCTCCGGGGTGAGTTCGGTTCGGACGCCCAACTCGTCCAGCACGTGTTTATAAGCGTCCTGCTTCTGAGTGGGGACCCGGTCGCCGGAGTGAACCACGACGGGTGTGCCGGCGGCCGCGGCGACGAGGCCGGCCGCGACGCCGAGGATAGCGCTCCGACCCTTCCCATCGTAGTTGGCACCACAGTCCACGGGGTCCGCGTCGGGAGCGGCCCGCTCGACGGAGCGTTCGTCCATCACGTCGATGAACGCCGCCAACTCCTCGGGGGTGTTGCGCTTCCAGCGGTTGGCCAGCCAGAACGCCCCCAGCGTGGTGTGGTCGGG
>CAZLOO010000016.1:0-16639 GCA_964561055.1 uncultured Halobacteriales archaeon | reverse complement strand
GCTCCGGGCCCGCATGTTCGCCTCCATCTCTAGCTCGATGCGCGTGCCGTGAGTGCGGTCCCAAGTGGTCTCCTCCTCGTGTTCGATCTCCGGTTCGTTCGTGTCCGTGTCGATCGTGAGTTCGAAGTAGCGCGCCCGGTCGTTGGCGGCGGTCTTGGAGGTGACCTTCGCGGGCTTGCCGCTGGTGAGCTGGGAGTACAGCACCGCCGCGGAGATTCCGATTCCCTGCTGGCCGCGGCTGTTCCTGACCGCAAGCGCCCCGTCGTTGGCGACGACGAAGTTCTCGTCGCGGCCGCTCGCCCCCGGAACGGAAACATCGTACACGTGCTCCGGTGGCTCTGTCTGCTCGACGCTCTCGACCGCTAGCAGACACATATCCGACGCGGTGAGCCCCTGCAGGCGTTGGACCGCCGTCCACAGCCGCTCAAGCCGCTCGGTCGGCTGCCGAATTCCGTCGAGCAGCCCCATTTCCTGTAGGTTGTCGACGTAGTACGGCTCTTTGACGTCCTCGCCGTCGAGTGCGGCCTCTATGACCGGGCGGTAGGTCTCGGCGTGCTCCAGCGACGAGCCGACCCCCGCCCCGTACAAGAGTCCGGCGACGGTGTCGGGCACCGTCTCTGCCGGGGGATCACCGATTCGGACGTCGTCGAGTAGTGCCGTCGGCACTCGCTCGTACCGTGGCTCGCCCGGACTTTCGGTGTCGAACGCCTCCAGTGTGCCGGCATCCTCGCCGTATACCTTGGTCCGGTACTTGGTAGTCGGCTCGTCGGCGTAGCCGCCCGGATCCTCGCGGACTTCCGTGCTGGCAACGACGCCCTGCATGTTCCAAAGCGTCGAGACGCCCCTGGCCAGCTGCTCGCTGACCGTCGTATGCGACAGCTCGTTCGACGGGTGGCTGTCCGAGCCGTCTCCCCGGTGGAGGGCCGTGAGAAACGCCCGCTGAACCGCCGTTGACGCCTGGAACAGGAACGATGGGACGCGCTTCTCGGTCGCGCCGTTCCCGCAGACGTTCCGGAGAAATAGCACCAGCGGCGAGCCGAATGCCTTTACACGCGTGGAGTTACGCTCACGCTCGACGGTCCTGGTCTCGCCCCCGACGGTGGCGATTGCCGTCTCGGTAGCCTCAATCATGGCTGTCTCCCCTGTGTGGAAGGTGAACCCGATCTGCCTGGCGCCGGCGTGGCCTTCGGCGACGTAGTAGCCCAGCAGTTCGGCGAACTGTTCATCCAGCGGTACCGACACCGGCACCACCGTCTCCTCCCCGCCGGCCTGGTAGGTACGGAACTCACAGTCCGCGGCTTCCTCCTCCCACCCCAGTTCGAGGACGGTTTCTGCGGGCAGGTAACCCTTCTCGATGTAGTTAGTCTCGAAGCTGTCCTTGAGGACTTCGACCCCGTTGTACCGGTAGTACGTCCGCTCGCGCTCGCTATCGGGCGAGGGCCGCCTGCGGATGCGCTCGCCCGTGCGGATTCGCCCGAGGGTTTCGCTATCGAAGCCGTACACGTACATCCGCCTGTCCGCGACCTGGTCGCGGGACAGGTGTTCCAGCAGGTTTACTGCCTCGACCGGCTTCTCGGCCGACGGGAGCCGCTTCGGCGCGAGCACCACGTCCCCCGGGGCCAGGTCGTCGGCCGCTACCTCCTCGGTCTCGCCTTCGGCGGTCACCGAGAACAGGCTGTGGTTGCCCGTCACCTCGACGCTACGGCCCCGCTCGGTGGTCACCTCGTAGGTGGGCTCGTCCGTCTCGTGTCTGATGGCGTGAGTGACCGGCTGCCAAGTCATCTCGCGGCTCTCCCGGTCGAAGGAGGGGACCTCGATGTCCCCGTGGACCCGAGCGGTGGCAGCCCCCTCCTCGCGGATGTACGCGTCACAGAGCACGCCGATGGGAACGAATTCCACCTCGCCGTTCCGCCTGATTAGCAGTTGCTGGTCCGGAACCAGCGACTGCTCGCGCTTATGAAACCGGCTCCCGTACAGCAGCTTCCCGAACACCTTCGGTATTTGCTCGCGGGTGATACCGGGGCCGTTGTCCTCGACGACCAACCGATAATACTCCCCCGCCTCGCTGATCTCGACGTAGATATCGGGCAGGTGGCTGGCTTCTTCGGCTGCATCGAGGCTGTTGTGACAGGCCAGCGGCGACGTGCCGGCCATGAAGTTCTCGTCGCCAGGGACCGACACGTCGTACACCCACTCGCCGTCGTAGTCGATCCGCTCGACGGATGTGACCGGTAGCGCGGTCAGGTCCCCTTCGGCGATTTCGCGCCCGTCGCCGACGAACTCTAGGTCACCGCCGTCGGCAAGCGCGAGTGCGTGGTCGGTCTCGACGCGGCTCTGTCGCTCTTCGAGATTGTACGCAAGCTTCGCGTCGTCGACGGCGGCGACCGCCTCGCCAGCCGGCAGCCGTCGTTGGGACACCGACGACTGGTCGGTCCTGACGTGCAGGAGATGGCTGCTTCCGAAGTCCACCTCCTGCTCGCCGACGACTCGCGTCCCAGCCTCGGTGTACTCGTGAGTAGCATCGTAGCCGATCGACGAGAGCAGATACCGGATACCCGATGAGAGCCGATCTGAGGACGTCGAGAGCGTAATCCGGTTCTCGTCAAGATCGGAGATGCTGCCTCCGTTCTGGAGGACGCGGATGATCGACTCCGTAGGGTACCCGTCACCCGCGGCGTGGCCGAGCAGGAACCGCTCTCGGAGCGGAGCAAGGAAGTCGAAGACGTAGCGGGGGACACGCTTCGCCGTCGCTCCCGTCCCGCTATCAAACACCGACTCTATCACCAGCGCCGCGGCCTTGGACGGGATGGTCACGTTCACCGCCGAGTCGTGGGCATCGACGGTCGACGGGTCGACACCGAACACTGACCGGATGAGTTCCTCGGCGTGCTCGATCAGCTCCGTCTCGTGGGCACCTAACGACAGGTACACTTTCTCGTGATTCCCGTTGGAGCCGGTCACGCATCCCTCAGCCGCGTAGAGACCGAGCAGCTCGGCCAGATCACCGGTGACCGGCAGGACGGCCGGGACGTTGTTCGATCCGTGCCGGTAGCCGATCTCGCAGTCCTCGTACTCCTTGGGGTCGATATCGAGTTCCCTGACGAGATTGAACGGCAGGCGGTCGCACTTGCGGAAGTCGCTCATCCGATACTGGGCGCCGACGTGCTCTCGAATCGCCTCGTAGTGCTCGTCGATCAACTGCTCAACCCCATAGAGACCGACAGGCTCGGTCCGCTCGCGGGGGAGGTCAATCAGTTCGGCGACAATATCGATACGATTGACGTCCGTCCCATCCCACTCCGATTCGGGCAGAACGATGTAATCATCCTCGTCGATGTCGGTCGTTTCGACGGACACGATCTCGCCGTCTCTGAGGACGAACACGCTGTGGTAGTCCGTCAGTTCGACTTCCCGCCCCCCTTCGACGGTAACGCGGTAGATATTGCTGTTGACCCGGTGTCTGAAGACGCTACTCACCCGCTGGAACCCGACTTGGTACTCGGTGTCGAACGAGAGCGCCTCCAGCCCGTCGACCCGGAGCTTCTCGAGGTCACCCCCGCGTTTGGTGATCACCTCCTCGCGATTGTTCTCGATCAGTCTGTCGACCGCCTCACCGATCGGCTGATGGATCGTCTCGCCGTCATCGCGGTAGACGAACGGCGTCGACCAGGTCAACGAGTTGTCCACCCCCTCTTTCACTGCGGTAACGAGCGCCCGGGCCCCGCTGTCGAACCCGAGCATCTGTTTGTTCTTCTCGAAGAACTCGGCGATCGAAATCGCCCGTTGTCCGCGGGCGAGCTCCTCGGCGACGCCCTCCTCATCGCCGAGTTTCGACTGGTGTGACGCCATTACTACCGATTGGTGGGCGTTCCTGTTTAAAAGTACCGTGACACCGCGGTGGAACTGGAGCCCCGATCGTCCGACAGGGCGCCGACACCGGGCTGACAACTCGGCCAGTTGTGGACCGTCGGGCGGGGCATTTATACCGCGAGCGACCCTGGTTATCTATAAGCTGCTTATGTCTCAAGAATCCGATTACGCAGCGACGAACATACAGGTCCTTGAGGGGCTGGAGGCGGTCCGCAAGCGGCCGGCGATGTACGTCGGCTCCACCGACTCTCGGGGCCTGCATCACCTCGTGTACGAAGTGGTCGACAACGCCATTGACGAGGCGCTGGCGGGCCACTGCGACAGCATCGAGGTGACACTCCACGAGGACGGGGGGGTGAGCGTCGCCGACAACGGCCGCGGCATCCCGGTCGACACCCACGAGCAGTACGACCGGCCTGCCGTCGAGGTAATCATGACCGTGCTCCACGCCGGCGGGAAGTTCGACAAGGACTCCTATCAGGTGTCTGGCGGCCTCCACGGGGTCGGGGTCTCCGTGGTGAATGCCCTCTCGAAGTGGCTGGAGGTGGAGGTACGCCGCGACGGCGCTGTCTGGCGCCACCGGTTCGACCACGGCGAGCCCGAGCCGGACGCCTTCGAGCGGGTGCGCGAGCTCGAACCGGACGACGAAACGGGGACGACTATCACTTTCTGGCCGGATGACGAGATCTTCGAGGAGACGGAGTTCGCGTTCGGCACGCTCCGCTCGCGGCTACGCGAACTCGCTTTCCTCAACCCCGGGGTGACAATCACCCTTGAGGACGAGCACACCGACGAGAGCGAACAGTTCCGTTACGACGGTGGTATCCGGGAGTTCGTCGCTTATCTCAACGAGACCCGCGATCCGCTCCACGAGGAGGTGGTGTACTTCGAGACCGAGGAGACCATCGACGAGGGCCCCATCCAAGTGGAGGTCGCTCTCCAGGCAACACAGGGGGTCCAGGGCTCCATCCACGCGTTCGCGAACAACATCAACACCCGCGAGGGTGGCACCCACCTCACCGGGTTCAAGACAGCGCTCACGCGGGTGGTCAATGACTACGCCACCTCCAACGGTCTGCTGAACGACATCGACGGCACGCTGAAGGGCGAAGACATCCGCGAGGGGATGACGGCGGTCATTTCGGTGAAACACCCGGACCCGCAGTTCGAGGGTCAAACGAAGACGAAACTCGGTAACAGCGAGGTACGGGGCATCGTCGAGAGCGGCGTCCACGAGAAGTTGGGTACCTACCTTGAGGAGCATCCCTCCACCGCGAAGGGCATCGTCGCGAAGGCCGTTGAGGCCGCCAAGGCCCGTCTCGCGGCGAAGAAAGCCGAGGAGCTGACCCGCAGGAAATCCGCCCTGGAATCGACGAGCCTCCCAGGGAAGCTAGCAGACTGTCGTACACGCGACCCCAGCGAGGCCGAACTGTTCGTCGTGGAGGGCGACTCCGCGGGCGGCAGCGCCAAGCAGGCCCGCAACCCGGAGAACCAGGCCGTCCTCCCGATCAGAGGGAAGATCCTCAACGTGGAGAAACACCGTCTAGACCGCATCCTCGAAAACGATCAGATACGCAACCTCATAACGGCCATCGGCGCCGGCATCGGGGAAGAGTTCGACCTGAGCGAGGCGCGCTACTCGAAGATCGTTCTGATGACCGACGCCGACGTCGACGGCGCCCACATTCGGACGCTGCTGCTCACATTCCTCTATCGGCACATGCGCGGGTTGTTGGAGGGCGGCTACGTGTACGCCGCTCAACCGCCGCTGTACCGCATTCGCTACCGCGGGGAGACGTACGACGCGATGACGGAGGCTGAACGCGAGCGGATCGTCGAGGAGGTGTGTGACGGCTCGCCCAACCAGGTCCAGCGGTTCAAGGGACTGGGCGAGATGAACCCCGAACAGCTGTGGGAGACGACGATGCATCCCGACAACCGGATTCTCAAGCGTATCGCTATCGAGGATGCCGCGGCTGCTGACCGAACGTTCTCGACATTGATGGGCGACGCCGTCGGCCCCCGCAAGCAGTTCATCAAAGACCACGCCGACGGCGCCGACTGGGTGGATATCTGAGCCGCCCAGGCGGGGCTGTCATGGCCGTCCGGGGTCTCCAGGCGACGGGCTTCCTGGCCTGGCCAAACACGCGCGCGGGCGCGTCAACGGGCTTTTACCGGAGGCTGTCGTAGTCTTGCTCATGGAAACGGGTCAGCGTCGAGGAGACGCGACTGTGTCGTCCGCGGGGGGTCTCAGGGGGATCGCCCAATGAGTTCGGACGTGCCCGACGAGCCGGACGTGGCGGCCGAGCGCATCGACACGGTGCGCGTTGAGGACGAGATGGAGCAGAGCTATATCGACTACGCGATGAGCGTCATCGCGGGTCGTGCGCTCCCCGACGCCCGTGACGGGCTGAAGCCGGTCCAGCGGCGCATCCTCTACGCAATGCACGAGATGGGCCTCACGAGCGGCTCGGGCCACCGGAAGTGCTCGTCCATCGTCGGTGAGACGATGGGCGATTACCATCCCCACGGTGACAGCGCCATCTACGACGCGCTCGCCAGAATGGCCCAGGAGTTCTCGCTGCGCTACCCGCTAGTGGACGGCCAGGGCAACTTCGGCAGCGTCGATGGCGACCCGCCGGCGGCGATGCGGTACACGGAGGCCAGGCCGGGCTCGTTGGCGGAGGAGTTGCTGGCGGATATCGAGAAGGACACGGTCGACTTCGAGTCGAACTACGACGACCGGCTCACCGAGCCGGACGTGCTGCCGGCAGCGCTACCGAACCTGCTGGTCAACGGCTCGGAGGGAATCGCCGTCGGGATGTCCACCCGTATCCCGCCGCACAATCTCCGCGAGGTAGTCGAGGCGGCCGTCCGCGTCATCGACGACCCCGACTGCACCGTGACGGATCTGGTGGAGACGCCGGAGTCGCCTGGCCCTATCACCGGCCCGGATTTCCCCACCGGCGCCACCATCGTCGGCCGCCAGGGGTTGGTCGACGCATACGGGACCGGCCACGGGAAGCTCCGGGTGCGCGCGGAGATGGAGGTCGACGAGGAGGCCGGCCGCATCGTGATCACGGAATTGCCCTACCAGGAGAACAAGGCCCGGCGTATCGAGCGCATCGCCGACGATGTCAACGATGGCCGCATCCAGGGTATCGCTGACCTCCGTGACGAGTCCGACCGCGAGGGTATCCGCATCGTTATCGAACTCAAACGTGGCGCCAACCCGGAACTGGTCAGGAACCAGCTGCTGAAACACCACCTCGAGCAGACCTACTCCATCATCACCGTCGCGCTGGTCGACGGCCAGCCCCGGCGGCTGGACCTGAAACAGCTGCTGGAACAGTACGTCGAACACCGCCGCGAGGTCGTCCGGCGGCGCAGCGAGTTCGAGCTCGAGGAGGCCGAGGACCGCGCGCATATCCTCGAAGGGCGGCTGGAGGCGCTGGCCAACGCCGAGGCGGTCGTCGACCTCATCCGGGAGGCCGAGGACCGGGACGCCGCCGTTGCCGGGCTGTGCGAGGAATTCGGGCTGAGTGAGGCCCAGGCAACCCACGTCGTCCGGATGCAGCTTGGTAGCCTCACCTCGATGGAGCGGGCCTCGATCGAGGAGGAGTACGAGCAGGTGACCGCGGAAATAGAGCGCCTGGAGGCGGTACTAGCCGACGACGCGGAACTAGACCGGCTCGTGAAAGAGGAGCTCCGCGAACTCGCGGAGGCGTACGGCGACGACCGCCGCACTCGAGTCATCGAGGACACCGGCTCGGTCACCGACGAGGAGCTGATACCCGAGAAGGACTGCGTGGTGGTGCTCACCGAGCAGGACTACGTCAAGCGGATGCCGCTCTCGGAGTTCGACCCCCAGCATCGCGGCGGGAAGGGCATCATCGGCGCCCGCCTGAAACAGGGTGACCGTGTGTCGGCCGTGTTCCGGGCGGACAGCCACGATTACCTGTACGCGTTCACTACCCAGGGGCAGGTCCACGAGCTGAAAACCTACCAGATACCGGAGATGGGGCGGACTGCCCGCGGGAAATCGGCGGTGAACATCCTTGACCTAGATGAGGAGGAGCACGTCACTGCCGTCGTGAACACCGATGAGTTCGATGACGACGAGTTCCTAACGATGGTAACGCGCAACGGCTACGTGAAGCGTACCCCGACCGGAGAGTTCGCCAACGTCCTGTCGACAGGTATCCGGGCGGTCAGCCTAGAGGAGGGTGACGAACTCGTCGACGTGGCGGTCACCGACGGCGAGAGCGACCTCGTCATCGGTACGGAGTCCGGGCGTGCGATACGGTTCCACGAGCAGGAGGCCAGGGCAATGGGCCGCTCAGCGCGCGGCGTGAATGGCATCAAACTCTCAGAGGACGACGCGGTTGCCGGGCTGGTCGCCGCCCGCCCGGACGAGGACCAGGACCTGCTGACGGTCACCTGGCACGGATACGGCAAGCGGACGCCGCTGAGCGAGTACCGCCGGCAGTCCCGCTACGGCAAGGGGCTGATCGACATCAAGACCGGCGAGCGCAACGGCCACGTCGTCGCCCTTGAGGCCGTTTCGGAAGACGACGGGCTCATCCTCATGAGCGAGAATGGTCAGATAATGCGCACCCATGCTGGTGAGGTGAGCGAGGTCGGGCGCAACACCAAGGGCGTGACGGTCATGCGGCTGGACGAGGACTGGGTGGCTAGTGTCGACGTAACGCCGGCTGACTAAACCAGCGCCCGAAGCAGTTCGAAGGCGACGTACGTCGCAACCAGCATCGCTGTGGCGTGTTTCGCCCCGTCACGGATCGAACCCTCCCCCATTTGCCCGCCGACGAGACCAGACAGCACCGCCTGCATCAGCGCGGCGTGGAAGAAGGTGATGCGGTACTGTGCGATCGTCTCCGGCGAGGGGGTGCTGAGACCCGTGCTGGCGAGCGCACTCGGCGTGCTCGCCGAGGCGCTGGCTTCCAGCAGCCGCGGGATGAAGAACACGTCGATGGCCGCGATGACCACGAGAAAGACGATGAACGCGACGTAGATGGCGACAAGGTAGGTGAACATCTCCTGTGAGCGCTTGCGCTTGAACCGGCGGTCAGTGCGGGCCTGCTCGGCGGCGATGCGGAGGACGGGCCCGATATCGTTGGAGGCGGCCATCGCGTTGTTCACGAGCGTCACCACCCGTGTCACCGCTGGCGTGCGGACCCGACGCTCGAAGCGGTCGAGCGCCCGTTCGACGGTCGCCCCCCAAGAGACGTCCCGCCAGATGCGATCGACCTCGTCGTCCATCGCCCTCAGATCGGAGTCCCGGAGACGGTCGAGGCTGCCGACGACGGTGACTCCAGCCTCGTTGAGGCTGGCAAGTCGGTCGAGCATCTCCGGGAGGGCGTCCTCGCGGCGCTCCAGACGCCGCTTGCTAGCCTCGTATACCAACGCGTAGCTGCCGAAGACGAACGCTAGCGCCACCACGAGGTAGTCGTCGACGACGGTCACGTCGAAGGAATCTAACACCAGATAGGGCGGCACGATTTTGAAAACGAGATACCCCGCCACCAGCGGGACCGCCACGTACAGCACGCGGACTGGGCGCTGTAGCGCGGCCGCCAGCGGCCGGCGGGCTAGTTGCCGCACCTCGCTCACCCGGCGGTGAGCCTGCAGGCGCTCGTAGTTCGCGAGGGAAGTTGCCGACAGCCCTCCGTCGGCACGGGTGGTACTAGACCGGACGCTCCCCCCGACGGGGGTCTCCTCACTGCCGGCCGTACGCTCTCGGCGGGCTCGGAGGGGGCTGGTGATATCCGACAGGTACGCGAGGAAGGCGACGTTCAGCAGCGGCAGGACCACGTACGTCGCGGCGCGCATCAGGCCGATGGTGTCGCTGGTGGTTAGGCCGATAATAAGAAGCACCGTTATCAGAAACAGCATCCCCGCGACGACGACCGTGACGTATGCCTCAGCGATTGTCGCCATCTCCTCGAGGATCTCCTCCTGTTGGTCCTCCAGTTGCTGGCTGTAGCGGTCGTACTGGCCCCGGAGGAACTCTGGGAGCGCGCGGCCACTCTGGAGTACGCTGGAGAGGTTCTCGGAGAATGTACGGAACTCCGTGCTGGGAGTGCGATCCGCGAGATGCCGCAGCGAGCCGACGATGTCCCGCCCGAACAGGTCCACGTTCCGGACGGCCACCCCGGCCTCGTTTGCGGCCTCGCCGAACACCCCCTCGTTGCGCGCCAGCGCGCGCAGCACGTCCGGGAACGAAGAGCCCCCCCGCGAGAGCGCGTAGACGAACGCAACTGTCCGGGCCATATTGGCCTCAATGTCACGCTTCCGGCGGGCGGCCCGGCGTCGGGGGAGCCAGCGCCGCAGGCCGTACGTCGCCGTGGAGCCCACCGCGCCGAACAGCACACCGCCGACCGCCAGCATCAGGAACGTCTCGACCGGCGAGGCACCCCCGACCGCGAGGCCGGCGGCGATTCGGTCTATCTCGGCCAGCAGCGATTCCAGCCCTACTAAGGGTTCCGGCAGTCCGCCCCCGAGGTCGTCGAGCGGTGCCAAGATGAGGATCCCAGCGCCGATGTACACCCCGACAACGGCGCCGACGGTCCCCGCGACGGTCGCCAGCAGGCGGGTCCGGGCGACGTAGATACGGTAGGGGACGGGGATGTGGGCTTGTTCGAGCACGCGGCTCGGAGGGTCGCGGCTGGTTGGCTCCTCGCCGAAAACGGTCAGCGCCAGTCGGCCGGTGAAGCGGTGAACGCTGTCGCTGACGGCGCTGAGCGCGACCAGCCCGCCGAGCACCAGTGCGAACGCCAGCGGGAGGAACGGAATGACGAGCAGGCCGGCCATCAGTCGTCCGCGGGGACGGTGGTGCGGCCCTCGATGCGTTCCATCGCGGCCTCCGGGTCGGCGTAGTAGCGGTTCACCATCGCCGTGAACTGCCGGTAGTCGGTCACGTCGGCCTCGTCAAGGGCGTCGAGGAATTCCCGACGACGCTTCAGTTCCTGCAACAGCTCCCGCTGTGACCAGCCACGGTCGTTTTGTATCTCCTCCAGTACCGTCCGACTGCCGGCGCGGAAGGTGTCGCTTTCGGGGTCCCAGTCGAACGCGCCGCCGTAGTCCAGTTCCCCGGTGCGCTGGTCGATACCCTCTATCTCGGCGATAGTGCGCGCCCGTCGGGCCCGCCCGTCACCAACGGCGGTGAGCACCTGTACGCAGAGCACGTCCAGAGACTCCACCATCTGCCGGGGAACGCCGATGGGCTCGTTCTCAAGACGGTTGATTGCCGTGCGCACCCCGTCAGCGTGCATCGTACTCAGAGTGGTGTGACCGGTATTCATCGCCTGAAATAGAGTAATTGCCTCCTCACCGCGCACCTCGCCGACGATGATGTACTCCGGACGGTGCCGTAGTGCCGACCGCAGCAGGTCGTACATCGTGATGTTTGCCCCCTCGTCGAGGCGCTCGCGGGTGACACTAGAGAGCCAGTTGTCGTGGTACAGCGCCAATTCCCGAGTGTCCTCGATAGTGATCACCTTCGAGCGCGGCGGGATGAACATCGAGATGGCGTTCATCGAGGTGGTCTTACCGGCTGCTGTCCCGCCGGCGAACACGACGTTGCGGTTGTGCTCGATGGCCAGCCAGAGGTACGCCAGACTTTCTAAGTCGTAGGTGCCGTACCGGAGCAGGTCGATCGGCGTGAACGGCTCCTCGGAGTACTTCCGGATGGTGAACGCGCTTCCTCGCGGGGTGACCTCCTCGCCCAGCGCCAGCTCTGCCCGCGAGCCGTCCGGAAGGGTAGTTTCGGTGACGGGATTGCCGACGGAGATGTGCCGGCCGGCCTGTTGGGCCAGCCGTACCACGTACGTGTCCAGCTCATCGGGCTCGAAGCGAACGGAAGTGGCCATGTCCGTGTAGTCCTCGTGGTATATGTAGATGGGGAGTCCGGGCCCATCGCAGGAGATGTCCTCGATGCCGGGGTCATGCATCAGTGGATCAATGCGACCGTAGCCACGGTAGCTCCGATGGAGATAGTAGAACAGCTTATAGAACGTCTCGGCGTCCACGTCAACGCCGTACTCCTCGAGACGGCTCTTCAGCTCTCCCCGCAGCGCCTCCTCGGCGTCGCCGTCGGGATCGCGGTACAGAAGCAGGTCCCGAACGTCGTTGTACAGCGAATCCAGCAGCTCCCGCTCGACGGCGTCCAGACCCGGCTCGGCGACGTGGTAGCGATGCTCGTCGTCGACGTGGTCGTAGGTGACGACTGCGAACGCAAAGGGGGCGTCAAGCCAGTAGCGTTCGATCTCCTCGTTGTCGGGCGGGGTTTCGAAGCCGACCAGCGGGCCGTCCTCGGCTGGATCGAACGACGACAGCTCGATGCGTGACCCGCGGAGGACCTCCAACGTTCGGGTTATGGCCTGGATTAAACCCCCCCGGCGGCTCGGCGTGGCGTCCTCTGACATATGCTCTGTGACTCGTTGTTACGCATTCAATACCCATATGTAAATACTCAATTGCAGATGCGGGATCGTAGGTAATCCCCGAATACCGTCCTCAGCTGGCGGCCGTCGCCGGCGCGCCCCGTCGGCTCACCCGGAGCAACAGCCCGCCAAGCACGAGCTGGAAGAGGACACCGACAGGTATCAGCACGCCCGGGAAGTTAACGAACAACTGATAGCTGGCGCCGACGAACAAGAGGCCCGACAACATGAGCAGCGCGCCGAACACCCGCGGCGGATCAACGAGATACGCCGCCGTCCGTTCCTCGCGGAGGTACAGCACGATGCTGAGCAGGAACACGACCAGAAAGACCAGCCCCGCGACGACGGCACCCGCGTAGCCCAACGCCCCTGTGGTGCCGGCGTCGGCCGCGCGGGTGTACATCCCGATAGGGGTCTTCGCGAACGTGCCGAAGTCCACCCCGAAGGCATAGCGTATCGCAAGGAACGGGAACCGTATCTCGACGACGTTCACTCCACCCTGGCCGAAGTACCCCACTGACCACGGGAGCAGGGTACAGAGCCACGCGGACAGTACCGCGAACTCGTTCTCGTACTCCCGGCGCACCCAGACCATACCGCAATGGTGGCCTGGGCCACCTAAACCCTACTGGCCCTCACGCCGGACCAATAACGCGAGGGCGGTCGTTAGTGCCGCCAGCGTCGCCCACAAGGTGAAGCCAGGCTGGCCGCCGCTGGTGGTCGTCGTCGGTGCGGTCGTCGTCTCAGTCGCCGTTGTCTCAGTCGCCGTCGACTCGGTCGTCGGCGACATCGTCGTGGTCGTGGTCGTCAGCTCCGCCTGCTCGTAGGCCTCCGGGTGGACCGCCCTGACGATCGTCTTCATCGCCTCCACCGTCCGCGGGGCCGGCTGCTGGAGGTGGTTAGCGTTGACTCGTATCACCTGATCCTTCTGGACCGCGGTCGTAGAGTTGTACGCGTCCGTCTTTGGTATCGAGGCGCCCGTCGGGACCACGATCCAGTCGGGGTCCATTTCGACGACGGTCTCCTCGTTGATTGGCTTGAATCCCTCGATGCCGGACTCGGCGGCGCCGTTTCGCAGCCCCGAGGTCTCCATTATCTCGCCGATGAACGTGTTCGCCCCGGAGGTGAACCCGAAGAAGTAGTTCAGCCCCACCGGCCGCTCGACGCTTTCGACGGCTCGCTCAATGCGGGCGACGTCCTCCTCCATCCTGGTAGCGCGCTCATCGGCGGCCTCGCAGTTGCCCGTCAGCCGGCCGGTGAGCCGCGTCTTGTCGATGACGTACTGAATCGAGGTGGGTTGGCCGTACACGTAGACAGGGATGCCGGCCGAGCGTATCTGCTGGATGCGGTCCTTCGCGAACCCGTGTGTTGAGTTGGGTACCAGCACCAGGTCCGGATCTAAGTCGACGATCCGCTCGACGCTGGGGCCGCCGCTGCCGGAGACGTTGGCCTTCGCGTCCGCCCCCTCTAAGTAGGCGGCGTACTGCGACACCCCGATGACCTCGTCCTGAGCGCCGATTTCCCACATCGTCTGTGCGGCGCTGGGGTTGGTCGTCACCACCCGCTCGGGGTCTTGTTCAAGGGTCACCTCCTGGCCTGTTGCGTCGGTTACCGTCACCGGAAACGAGCAGTCCTCCTGTGTCGCTGCCGCCGGGACCGCTGTGGCCCCCGGGAGCATCGCGACTGTCGCCAAAACGGCGGCCAGAACTGCGAGCCGCCGTCGCCATCCGTTGTGCATCGTGACGGATGAGAACGGTGTTCAATAAGTACTTACCTAAAGCAATCGCAGTTGCGCCTATGCGCACGGGGATGCGGGCCTTGGTCTGGTCGGCCGGCCTCGCGGTCGTGCTGTTCGTCGCGGTGGTGCTCAGCGCCGCCATCGGCCCGGTCGCCGTCCCGCCGGCGGCTGTCGCGAAGGCGCTGCTCAACGCAATTCCCATCCCGACCGGCATCCAGCAGTCCGGCGGCGCTGGCGCCCTGCTGGGGCTGTCCGTCCCGCGGGTGACGTTCGGTCGGCTCGATCTCTTTGCAGTCGCCGAAAAACACACACTCATCGTTATGTCTATTCGGATGCCCCGCATCGCGCTGGCAGCGGTTGTCGGCTTCGCGCTCGCGGCTGCCGGCACCGTGATGCAGGGGTTCTTCCGCAACCCGATGGCCGACCCTTCCATCATTGGCGTCTCCTCCGGCGCGGCCGCGGGGGCCGTCGCCTCCATCGTTATCCCGTCGGTGCTCCCCTGGGGACTGGACCTCCAGGCCGCGGCGTTTCTCGGGGCCCTGGTCACCGCGTTCGTCGTTTACGCAGTCGCCACCGAGGGGGGGCGAACCCCGGTCGCGACGCTACTGCTCGCGGGGGTCGCCATCCAGACGTTCTTGGGCGCGGTCGTCTCCTACCTGCTGTTGATTGCGGGTGAATCCGTCAATGACGCGCTATACTGGCTGATGGGCCACCTCAGCGGCGCCCAATGGGGGGAGGCCAGCGCGGCCGCGCTGGTGGTGCTGCCGCTGTTCGGCGTGCTGGCGTTCTACGCGGAGGACTTGAACGTGTTGTTGCTGGGCGAGGAGGACGCCCGCACGCTGGGCATCGAGGTTGAGCGAACGAAGCGAGTACTACTGGCGATCAGCAGCGTCGTCACCGGCGCGGCGGTCGCGGTCACCGGCGTCATCGGGTTCGTCGGGCTCATTGTTCCCCACGCTCTGCGGCTGATTGTCGGACCGGACCATCGGGTATTACTCCCCGCCAGCGCCATCGCCGGCGCCAGTTTCCTCGTCGCGACCGATACCGTCGCCCGGACGGCGCTGGGCGCCTCGGAGCTCCCGGTCGGCATCGTCACGGCGGCCCTAGGGGCACCGTTCTTCCTCTACCTCCTCCGGGACCGGGAGGTGCACGCACTGTGATTGAGATTGAGGGGCTTTCGGTACGCCTCGGCGGGGCGCGTGTCCTGGAGTCAGTGTCGCTGTCGGTCGAGCGGGGGGATCTGGTGGCGCTGGTCGGCCCGAACGGCGCCGGAAAGACAACCCTGCTGCGCTGTGTCAACGGCGTTCTGACCCCCGACGCCGGGACGGTTCGTATCGATAGCCAGCCGGTCGAGGGCCTTTCGGCGAAGGAGCATGCCCGCCTGGTGGCGACGGTGCCACAGTCCACACAGGTCGGGTTTGACTTCCCCGTGCGGGACGTGGTTGCGATGGGCCGGACTCCCCACCGCTCGCGGTTCGCGCGGACTACTGAGGCGGACCGCGATCTGGTGACGGAGGCCCTTGAGCGGGCGGAGGTGGCCGATCTCGCGGATCGGCCGGTGGGATCGGTCAGCGGCGGGGAGCGCCAGCGGGTGCTACTCGCGCGGGCGCTCGCCCAAGACACCCCCGTGCTGGCGCTTGACGAGCCGACGGGCAGCCTCGACATCAACCATCAGGTGCGCACGTTCGGGCTGGTGCGGCGGCTGGTCGACGACGGCCGAACAGCGCTGGCAGCGGTCCACGATCTGGACCTTGCGGCCCGGTTCTGCGACGAACTCGCCGTCCTTTCGGGCGGCCAGTTGCTAGCAGTCGGCCCCCCGGAGGAGGTGCTGACTGAGCCAGTAATCGAGCAGGCATTCGGCGGCCGCGCGGCCGTCGGCGAGAACCCCGTGACGGGATCGGTCTCCGTCACCGCGCTGGAGGACTGACCCGGCCTGCCTCCGCTAAGCACACTCCCTCGAACGCTTAACAATGGTAGCCTGAACAGCAAATGGTCGAAGCGTCGTAGAGCGTGTCAAACCCCCACACGCGAAGCATTTAGCACCTTCCGGCACGTATCCATAATCGACATGAGAAAGCGGGAACTCGTCCACATGCACGCCCTTCTCGACCGCATCAGCAGGGCGTTGCAGCGGCGGGGGGTGCTCGCCGAGGGGGACCTCCAAGAGTACGAGTCGCTGGGTATCGCGCCGACGGCCGTCTACGAGTCAAAGGGCGACCACGAGACAGCGGTGCGAACGCTGACAGCGGCGCTGGCGGCCGCCATCGAGCGTGACGCGGAGGAGGAGACGCCCGTCGAGACGCCGCCTCGTGGAGACGACTAACGCCGACCCGGTCGGTTTTAAGTCCCGGCCCGGTCTCGCCACGATATGGACGGCGCAGACCGGTTTTTCGTCGTCATCGTCGCGCTGATCTTTCTCCTGATAGCTATCGGCCTCGTGTTGAGTCTGCTTTAGCTGAAAGTAGGCGCTAAGCCCTCTTCGTCAAGGAGCGACCGAAGGGAGCGAGTAGGGAGGGGATACAGCGTCCCCGGAACGCTACGCGTTCTGGTATGCGAACGAGACGCGTCG
>CAZLOO010000015.1:0-17067 GCA_964561055.1 uncultured Halobacteriales archaeon | reverse complement strand
GTCTCGGACCGTGTCTCCGCACAGCGGGCACGGCCGCCCGCGCGACCAGTATCGCGCTCGACGTGCCGCTGGTCGGGGTGAATCATATGCTCGCTCACCTGGAGGTGGGCCGCCGGAGCGCAGGCTTCAGGACGCCGGTGTGTCTGAACGCCAGCGGCGCCAACGCCCACCTACTGGGCTATCGCGGCGGACGCTACCGGGTACTCGGGGAAACGATGGATACTGGCGTCGGGAACGCCATCGATAAGTTCGCCCGCCACGTCGGCTGGTCCCATCCCGGCGGACCGAAGGTTGAGGAGCATGCCCGCGAGGGATCGCTGGTTGACCTCCCCTACGTCGTGAAAGGGATGGACTTCTCGTTCGCGGGACTGACCACCGCCGCCTGCGAGGCGTACGACGAGAGCGTCCCCGTCGAGGATATCTGCTTCTCGCTGCAAGAGCACGCGTTCGGGATGCTGACGGAGGTGGCTGAGCGGGCGCTGTCGCTGACGGCCAACGACGAACTCGTGCTCGGGGGCGGCGTCGGCCAGAACGAGCGCCTCCGGGGGATGCTCCGGAAGATGTGCGAGGAGCGGGGCGCCCGGTTCCACGCCCCGGAGCCGCGCTTCCTGCGGGACAACGCTGGGATGATAGCGATACTCGGCGCCCGGATGGCCGCGGCTGGTGACACTATTTCCGTTGAGCAGTCGGCAGTCCGCCCGGACTGGCGCCCGGACGAGGTGGCGGTGACCTGGGAGGCCGGCTCCGTCGCCCGCAGCCCCGGGGAGGGCCCACAGCGGGGCGCGGAGGCGGTCGTCGAGCCGGCCGACAACGGAAGCGGCGACCTAGTGAAGCGTCGCCTCCCGAAGGGATATCGCCACGCCGACCTGGACCGCCGGCTCCGCCGGGAGCGCACCCGCGCGGAGGCCCGGCTGCTCCACGACGCCCGCGCGCTAGGCGTGCCGACACCCGTCGTGCGGGACGTGGACAACCGGGAGGCGATTCTGCGCATTGAGCGCATCGGGCACGACGATCTCCGGGACGCGCTGTCCACCGGGCGGGTTCGGTTGGTCGCCTGCTATCTCGCGGCGCTGCACGACGACGGCACCGTCCACGGCGACCCGACGGTGCGCAACGTCCGGGTCGCGAACGACAGGGTGACCCTTATCGACTTCGGGCTGGGCTACGCCACGCGGTCGGTGGAGGACTTCGCGATGGACCTTCACGTGTTCGAGCAGTCGTTGGTTGGTACCGCCGACGAACCGGACCCTCTGCTGGAGGCGTTCGAGGCGGCCTACCGCGAGGCCGGCGACGGTGCGGTTCTCGACCGTCTCCGTGAGATTGAGGGCCGGGGACGTTACCGGTAGCCCCCCGGCTTATGCCGCCGCCGGGCGAACCCCCGATATGACCGAGGACGAGCACGGCCACGAGGCAGAGGATCACGGCCACGAAGGGCAGAGCGATGATGACCACGACCACGGACACCACCACCACGACGTCAAGCGCCTCGGCGTGGCGGTGGTGACCGTCTCTTCCTCGCGGACGATGGAGGACGACCCGTCGGGGGATGCCATCGCCGACCTGGTGAAGGGGTCAGCCCACAGCGTCGAGGGGCGCTCGCTCGTGGATGACGATCACGACGCCGTTCAGGCGCGCGTGAACAGTTACATCGACGACGCGGCCGTGGATGCCGTCGTCACCACGGGCGGCACCGGCGTCACGCCGGACGACGTCACCGTCGAGGCCGTCGAAGGGCTGTTCGACAAGCGGCTCCCTGGATTCGGGGAGTTGTTCCGGCAGCTCTCCTACGACGACATCGGCACGCGGGTCATCGGCACCCGCGCCACCGCCGGTATCGCGGACGCGACGGCGGTGTTTTGCCTCCCAGGCAGCGAGGCTGCCGTCAGGCTGGGCGTCGAGGAAATGATCCTGCCGGAGGCGCCCCACCTGGTCGGACTGGCGCGGCGCGGGGTATGACTGACAAGGCCCCGCTTCGTGAGCGGGTGTGGGATGCCCTCGAGGAGAGCGGCGAGGCCCGGTTCCCGTTCCCGCCACACGGCCGTATCCCGAACTTCGCTGGCGCGGACGACGCCGCCGAGCGGCTCGCAGGCACCGAGGAGTGGCAGGCCGCGGAGACGCTGAAGGCCAACCCGGACGCTCCCCAGTTGCCAGTCCGACGGGCCGCGCTCCGGCAGGGCAAGACGCTCTACATGGCGGTGCCACGGCTCCGTGAGGAGCGGTGCTTCCTTCGGCTCGATCCCACGGAGGTGGCCGAAATTGACAACGCGACGACAGTGAGTGGCTCCTCGGAGGCGGGGGTGCCCGTCCATCCAGAGGAGATGGAGCCCGTCGACATGGTCGTCTCCGGTAGCGTCGCGGTCACGGAGGCCGGTACCCGCGTCGGGAAGGGCGAGGGGTACAGCGACCTGGAGTTCGCCGTCCTTCGGAGGGTCGGTCTGGCCGACGGCGACACGACGACCGCGACGACGGTCCACCCGCTGCAGTTCGCCGAGGGGGTCTCGGCCGACCCACATGATGTTCCGATGGACCTAATCTGCACGCCCGAGCGGACCATCCGGACGGGTGCGACGGACAAGCCGACCGGCATCGACTGGGACGCGCTGAGCGAGGAGCGGGTCGCCGAGATACCGGTGCTCGGACGGCTCCGCCCGGAGTAGCTATCCCGACCCCGGGAGCGGGCAGAGCGACGCGGTTAGCACCGCCGGCTCGTCGGTATCGTTGCGGGCACCGTGGCTGACACCCCGCTCGTGGAGGACGACCCCCGGGGCAGTGACCCGCTCCTCGGTGTCGCCCTGGAGCACGGTGACTGTCCCCTCGATGACGTGGAACACGTTCGTCGAGTCGTCGTGTTCGTGTGGCTCCATCCGGGCGCCCGGCCCCAGCGCGAAGTGCTTGACGAGCACGTCGTCCGTGACGACGAGTTCGCCTGACTCTATCTCCCCCTCGGCCGGGATAGGTACGTCGTAACGGTCGAGCATACTGCAGCATGGTCCGGCCGTGGCTTAGTGGTTCGCCCGGGTGAGCGATACGAGACCGCTCCTCCAGAGAGAGTTAGTGTCCTCCTGCAGCGTCTGTTTCCGTCGAAACAACCGGACCCTCCGATCGGCTCCGGTCACCCGCGGTCACGAGCAAGCAGAACCTTCGGGCTATTCGCCTCGTCCTCGGGACAGACACATCACAAGGCGGCCAGAGCCTACCCGGACCCCTCGACGGCCGACGCCTCGATCACGGTCCCGGAGTCCTCCAGCGCGGCCCGGACAGGCCGGTCGGCGTTAGCGTCGGCAACCACGACACGGTCGGCGCCACCCACCAGCGCCTCCTCGGCGGCCATCACCTTCCGGCTCATGAAGCCGGCAGCGGCCTCCTCCAGGGCCACGAACTCCTCCGGCGTCGCGACGTGCTCGATGAGGGTATCGGGGTCGTCCGGGTCCGCGAACACGCCGGGCACGTCCGTCAGCGACACCAACGTTGCGCCCAGAGCGCCCGCGACAGCCGCGGCCGCCCGGTCGGCATCGCTGTTGACCGGCGTCCAGGAGCCATCCTCCTCCTCGCCGAGCACCGGCAGTCCCACGACCGGGGTGTAGCCGCCAGCAAGCAGTGTCTCTAGCAGATCGGCGTTCACCGCGTCAATAGTGCCGGAGTGGTCGCCCCGGCGTATCTTCCGTTTCCCGTCCTTCTTTACGCGGACGGCGGACTTCCGGCGGCCGGTGAGCAGTCGACCGTCCGCGCCTGACAGCCCCACGGCATTCACGTCCTCGTTCTGGAGACCCGCCACGAGTCGGGTGTTCAGCCGGCCGAACGCCATCTCCAGAGCCTCCATCGTCGTCTCGTCGGTGAACCGGCCGACGACGCCCCCTGGTGTCTCGACGTACTCAGGCTCTTGCCCGAGCCGTTCGAGCAGGTCGTCGACCGCCGTTGAGCCGCCGTGGACCAGCACTACCCGCTCGCCGCTCGCGACGAGCGCGGCGATGTCGGCGAGCGCACCCGCCGGATCGACTGCGCGGGCCCCGCCGACCTTCACGACCACAGTCATGACTGGTGGGTCGCGGGCGGGCGGTATAAGAGCGCGGGTCCGCAGTCAGCGTAGGTCCGCGGTCGGCGTCGTCATCGCCGGCGGATGTCGAAGCTTTTCGAGTCCGGACTCATCTCCGAGAGGATCTCTTTCATTTGTCCCTCGTCGATCTGGTCGCCGAGTCGGCCACTCTGGGCGAGCGCGATGATCTGCTGTTCGACCTGCTCGCCGTGCTCCGGGCGGGACATCTTCACCGTGTTGAGTCGCTTGCGCGCCCCGTCGGTGAGATACTGGCGCAGGATTGCCTGCTTCTGAGCCTCGGCCTCCTGTTGCTGGCGCTGGGCGGCCTCCTCATCGGCCTCTTCCTGCTGGCGCTCCCGGAGCTCCTCCATTCGCTCCTCCCGGAGCTGTTCGAGCTCGTCCTCGTCTGGCATACCCACTCGTTCGGGAGGCCCGCACAAAACCGTGACGCACCTTCACTCGACTTTCGGAAGCAGGGAGTGTGGCGGTAAATCAGGCGTAGCGCTCTAGCTCCGGCCGGTCCAGGTCCTCAAGCAGGTCGCTGGCGGTGTCGTCCAGCAGCGCACGGGCCTGGCCGCTGATGCGGCGGCCCTCTGCCTCCGCGGGAGCGACCAGGTCCTCGTCCTCGAGCTGCTGGAGGATGGTGCGGATGATCTTCCCCGAACCCTGGACCTTCCGGTTGGGGCGGACGGTATAGCGGTTCGAGCCCTGCTTCGCGTCGCCGTACTTCGTGCGAAGCCGCTCGACGCCGACTGGGCCGTCCTTGGCGACGGTCCGGAGGATGCTGGCGGCCCGCACCGCCCAGAAGTCCTCCTGCTCGGGCGGGAGGTCCCTGGAGATTCCGGTCTTGGTAAACTCCGCCCACTCCGGTGCCTCGATATCGATTCGTTCGGCGACGGCCTCGTTGAGGTCCTCGGCCGGGACGTCGTAGAACGTCGTCATTAGCTTCAGCGAGCGGCGCGGCGGGGTTAAGCGCGTCGGTACGGGTCTACAGGAGCGGTTCCAGCGCCAGTGCCAGTCCGAACCCCACGAGCGCGACCCCCGTGAGCCGCTGGAGGAGACCAGCCCGCTCCGCCAGCAGCCTGCCAAGGCCGCCGGCGGCGACCCCGATCGCGCCCAGGTACGCCAGCGTCAGTCCCGCGTACACGCCCCCGAGGAGGGCCATCCCGGCCGGCGTGCCAGCCCCGAATTGCGGGAGGAACGCGAGAAAAAACAGCGCCACCTTCGGATTGAGCACGTTCACCAGTAGCCCCCCGGCCGCAGCACCCTGGTCGCCGTGGCGCCCTGTCTCGGGGCCGAACTCTCCACCCGAGCGTAACCGCCTGAAACCCACGACAACGAGGTACAGCGCACCGGCGTACCTGACAGCGGCGAAGGCGGCCGGCCAGGCTCGGAGCAGCGCCGACAGTCCCAACACCGCCCCGGCGGTGTGAACCAGCACGCCGGCGCTCACCCCGGTCGCGGCACGGAGCCCCTCGCTCCGGCTCTTGACGCCCCGCCCGAGAACGAACGCCGTATCGGGGCCAGGTGTGAGAATCAGCGCCAGCGCCGCCGGAACGTACGCCGCCAGCGTCGTGAGGTCCGGCACGCTAGCGCCCGTCCGGAGTGGCGCCGTCCACCCCAATAAGGGCGGCCGCGCCGCCCCCGACGAGCATCGGCAGCCAGTAGGTGGCGATGCGGTGGATGAGCACGGCCGCCCCGGCGGAGACCGGCGTGACCGCCGTGATGGGGACGATAAGCGCTATCAGCACTGTCTCGATGCTCCCCAGCCCACCCGGCAGCGGTGTCGCGCCGGCAATGGCGCTCACGGGGACGATCAGCATCGCCGCCGCAAACGGCACCCGGTGGCCGATAGCCAGAAGCGACAGCCACAGCGACCCGGACAGTCCGATCCAGCCGAGCGTAGCGAACCCCACCGCCAGCAGTACCTGACGGCGGTTGGTGGCGACCCGCTCCAGCGCGCCGAAGAACCTCTCGATCCGCGCGAGAACGGCAGCCCTGTCCGGCGGCTCCCGACCCGGGACCGGGCGGGCAATCGCCCGCACGACCGGAGTGACGGCGCTCGCTAACAGCCCCTCGACACGCACCCGGTTGCGCCAGACGGCGTAGCCGGCCACCGGGACAAGCACAATCAGTGCCGCCACCACGCCGCCGGCAACCAGAAGCTGCCGACCCAGTGCCGCGGTGACCGCGAAGTAGGCGATGCCGAGAGCCGCCAGCGACAGCGACGGTACGAGGTTCAGCGCGTCCACGCTAGCGATGGCCGCCAGGCCGTTCTCGTAGTCGTTGTCGGTGGCGTGAGCGATGAGGTAGGCGCTGATCGGCTCCCCGCCGGCCTGCCCAAACGGAGTGACGTTGTTGGCGAACACCGCCGCGCTGTAGACGAGCACGGCGGTGACCATGGTCACCGGCGAGCCGAGCACACCTAGCACCGTCCGCAGCGACATCGCCCACGCGAGCAGCCACAGCGTCGCGGCCCCAAGCACGAGCGCCAGCATCCGCGGCTCCGCCCGAGTGAGCGCGTCGAGTATGGGGCCGACACCGACGACATACAGCAGGACGGCGAGCACGATCAGCGCCGCCACGAAGCCGGCGGCCGTCGCGCGCAGATTGCCGTCCATGCTGGCGAACGAGGAAGGGCGTCCGCTTGAACCCACCGAACTCCGGTGGTTCGGACAGCCTGAGGTTGTTCCTTATGCAGGGTGGTTGTAGATTTCTTCAGGGAGATGTGACCACCGCCCGGACTGCTCTCGGCAGTCCCGAGAGCAGGCGAAAAGTTCCGAGCGGATTCGATCGCATGACCCGCTGTGAGCTCATTTTGTCGTTTGTATATCCCAAAGAACACTACCAACAATCGGAGAACCCCCGACTGCTCAACCGTTCGGGGCTCGCTGTCGTTCGGAAGGGCGGAGTGCCTTTGATGATGTCGAGAGCAACCAGAGGCCACTCTTGAACCTCGTGCCTCTGCCTTCGGCCTGCGGTGGTTGCGTCGCCCAGGCCAAATCAAGCGGCCGGCTGTTATCAGCCACACTCAGGATGCCGAGCCGATTGACCGGCGCAGGTGGGACTGAAAGGAGCGTCATGCTCAACGAACGCGGCAGAACTTCCCAGCTGTTCGTGGTGTTAGTAGAGGCCTCGAACGCACTACCGTCAAGACGCCCGCCGCAGGATCAAAAACAACGATATCAACATGATTTTGACATCTCACACAGCAGGGGAACGCACATTACCTGTCCCGCCCAGCCGGCCACATGGACGAACGGGCAGCGCTGGCGCTGGTCAGCGAGTCGGTTCCGGGTGCCGGCGACGACTGTGCCGTCGTCGACGGCCTGGTCGTGACGACGGACATGCTCCACGAACGCACGGACTTCCCTGACGGGACCACCCGCTACACTGCCGGCTGGCGCTCTGTCGGGGCGTCGCTCTCGGACGTGGCCGCGATGGGCGCCGAGGCTACGGCGGCCCTCGCCGTGTACGCCGCACCGACGTTCAATCCCGAGGAGCTACGGGCGTTCCTCAAAGGCGCCCGGGAAGTCTGCGAGGCCGCGGGCGCGGAATACGTCGGCGGCGACTTGGATGGTCACGAAGAGTTCACCGTCGCTACCACCGCCGTCGGCCGGGCCGAGGCCCCTATCCGACGCTCCGGTGCGACCCCCGGAGAGACACTGTGCGTGACTGGCACGCTCGGGCGCAGCGGGGCCGCCCTGGAACTGTTCGAGTCCGACCCAGAGCGGGCCAACCGGCTGTTCCAGCTCGAGCCTCGGGTGGCGGCGGGACGGGCGCTGGCGCCGCTGGCGGGGGCGATGATGGACTCCAGCGACGGGCTGGCCCGGTCGCTCCATCAGCTAGCGGCCGCGAGCGACTGTGGGTTCGCAGTGGACTGGTCGCAAGTCCCCGTTGACGACGCCGTCCGAGCGGTGGCCGGGAGCGAGCAGCGGCTCCGGGAGTTGGCGTTGTTCTTCGGCGAGGACTTCGAACTCGTGTTCACGACCGACCACCCCGACCGAGCGCGGGCGGTCGCGCCGGTGCCGGTCACGGCGGTCGGTACGGTGACCGAGGGCGGCACGGTGCAACTTGACGGCGAACCCCTGCCGGATAGGGGATACACTCACTAGTCGCCGACGACAATCACCATCGGGCCGGCGAACAGGAGCGCTACTCCAATAAAGCGGTAGGCCGCCTGGTCGCCCATCAGCGACAGCGGCGTGACAAGCAACAGCAGGCCGAACGCGAGCACGTGGAGCCCGGTGACGGTCTTGTTCTTCAGCGGGAGCGTCGCCACCAGCCCCACTGCGAACAGGAACAGCAGAACCTCTCCCACGTTGAACTGAAGGAGGAAGCTGTCGATTATCTGGAGCGCGACGGACATTGGCGGACCTCCGGTGGGTCAGGATTTCAACGTTGTGCTCTCAGCCCAGGTCCACGGGGCGCAGCAGCACGTACCACAGCGAGAAGATAGTGAGGGCGTAGCCGGCAGCCCAGACGGCGCTGCCGACGCCTGGGGCGCCGGCCTGCGCGAGCGCGAAATCCACGACGCCGGTGCCGACAATGCCGACGACAGCGATCAGCGCGCCGATCTTCGCTCGGTCGGAAAACTCCCAGTGTTCGCCGTCGGCGTCCGCGTCGGGCTCTGCACTCGCCTCGGACTCGGCCATACGACGACTTGGACGGCCACGCGCCTCAACCTCACGGTTGACAGGGCCGCCCTGCTGGTCCCCTTGCCCGGTTAATCCAGGATGGCTCCTCAACGGCAGGCGAGCCGTAGTCCTCAAAGCCGATGCGTAGCTGACGGCGGTAGGCCCCTGGTCGAGCGCCACGACGAACGTCGCTTTCAAAAGGCGGACCCTCCCGTCGCAGGTTACCAGCAAGGCAGCGCCGGCCCCGGTCACCTCGCCGTCACCGACTGAAGGATCCTGTGGGGGTCACTCCTGGGGACGGCTACGGAACCGGCGTCGACGAGCGCGTCGATACCCCCGGCTTCGTAGCGGGTAGCGCTCGCCCCGTTGTGCCGCTCCACACCGGCCTGGGTCCAGTTCACCCGGTTGATATCGCCAAGCACGTCCCCGAACTGGGTAGCAGAGCTGTTCACCGACTGGAAAGTGTCGTGGGGGATCGCTGGACGTTCAGCCGGGTGTGCCGACCGCGCAGTCCTCTTCGGTGTCGACCCGGGTCGTGAGGTTGGTCATCGTCCGGCTCTTGCCAGCGACGTAGCTGGCGTTGAGGGAACTCGCGAACGAGCCGGCCGACCGGAGGTTCCCGACCTGGGCATCCCGAAGTGTCTCCTCGTCGAGCGCGGCCCCGGTGTCGATGTACGGCTCCGGGCCGCCGACGCCGGTACAGCCCGCCAGAAGGACGACAGTCACCAGCAGGAGGCTGCGGGAAACAGACATTCCTAGCCGCTGACTCCCTGGCACTTGCTAGTTGCTCTGGGGCTACAGGCGGTCGCCGAACCGCAACAACGTTTCCGCCACCCGCTCGTACAGCCGTCCTGGCACCCAGTCCGGGACAGCGATAGGCCCGCCGCGCTGGACGAGCACGCTCCGGCTATCTGTGTACTTCAACAGCCCTTCGGGGCCGTGCCGGACGCCGATGCCGGACTCCTTGATGCCGCCCTGCGGGGTGTCCGTCGATCCCATTACCGCCGGCCAGGGGTCGTTGACGTTGACCGTCCCGCAGTCGATGCGGGCCGCCACCTCTCGGCCGCGCTTCGTGTCGCCGGTGAACACGGCGGCGTTCAGCCCGTAGTCGCTGTCGTTGGCCCGCCCGACGGCCTCCTCGGTGTCCGCGACCGGGTAGACGGCGACCACCGGCCCGAACGTCTCCTCGCGGTGAAGCTCCATCCCCGGCTCTACATCGGTGAGCACCGTCGGCTCGTAGACGTACGGGCCGATGTCGGGGCGAGCCCGCCCGCCGGTCGCGACGGTCGCACCCTTCTCCCGGGCGTCCTCGACGTGGGCCTCGACACGCTGTAGCTGGTCGTCGGAGGAGAGCGACCCCACGTCGACGTCCATCGCGTGGCGGGCGCCGAGCTCCAGCCCCTCCGTGGCGGCGACGAGCTGCTCGAGAAACGCGTCGTAACGGGACTCATGGACGTAGATCCGCTCGATGCCGACACAGAGCTGACCGGCGTTGGCGAACGCGCCCCGCACTGCCCCGCGGACCGCCGTGCCGGGTTCGGCGTCATCTAGCACCAGCATCGGATTCTTCCCGCCGAGCTCCAGCGAGCAGTCGACGAGGTGCTCGCCGGCCGTGCTCGCGACCGCTCGGCCGGCCTCGCGGCTCCCTGTAAACGAGACGTAGTCGCTGCCGGCAATCAGCGGCTCGCCTAGGTTGGCACCGTTCCCGGTAACTACCTGTAGGACATCCTCGGGCAGGCCGGCCTCGCGGAACAGCTCGACCGCCCGGCAGGCGACAAAGGGGGTGTGCTCGTCCGGCTTCAAAACGACGGTGTTGCCAGCGACCAGCGCCGGCACAGCGTCGGCGGCAGTGAGCACGAACGGGTAGTTCCACGGCGCGATGAGCCCGACGACACCTCGCGGGTCGTGGCGCACCGTCGCCCGGGTGAGCGGTCCCAGCGCCCCGTCGCGGGACTCCGGAGCCAGCACCTCGTCGGCGGTATCGGCGTAGTAACGCGCCTCGCCGACCACACCCAGCAGCTCATCGAACGCGTCCCGCCGGGCCTTGCCGGCCTCGGTCCCCAGGAGCTCCAGCAACTCCTCGCGGTGCCCGGTCACGAGATCAGCGAACCGCTCAAGCACGGCCGTCCGCTGCTCAACGGGGCAGGCACCCCACTCTTCGCCGGCCTCCCGGGCGCGTTCGAGGGCCACCTCGACGTCCGAGGGGGTACACTCCGGAACGGTGCCGACACGCTCGCCGGTCCACGGCGCCTCAACCGCCCGGCGCTCGCGCTCACCGGTGGTGGTCACGAGCCCTGAGAGATGCGTGAGGCGGTCCCCTACCTCGGCTGTCTGGCCTGTGGTCGCCATGATCCGCCTTCGGCGGGTGGGCACAAGAGCCGACCGCTCCCGGACCGAGCCGATACAGGTGACCGCCGTCGCCGTCGGGGTCTCGCTGATGCTCTGGCCGTCGCGGACACCCCGTCGTCGCGGACGCCGCCTCCGACCCAGATGCTAAACCGGCCCCGTCCCTACGCTGGGTATGGACGTTCGCGACTCCGGATTCAAGGAGGTGACGCGGCTGGCGGCCGCCCGCGACCGGCTGCTCGCCGCCGTCACGCCCATTGAGCGGACCGATAGAGTCCCCGTTGAGCGGGCCGACGCTCGGGTGCTGGCGGAGCCGATCGAGTCGCTGCGGAGCGTACCCTCCTACCGCCGGGCGGCGATGGACGGGTGGGCAGTACGTGCCGAGGACACGTTCGGCGCGGGCGACCGCTCGCCGGCCGTCCTCCGCGAGAGCGAGGGGTCAGTCGCCCCCGGCGAAGCGGTCCGGGTCCATACCGGCAGCCCGGTGCCCGAGGGAGCCGACGCCGTGGTGATGGTCGAGGACAGCGATACGCTCTCACGCGGCGGCAAGACGGAGGTGGAACTGTTCGATGCGGTTGCCGGCGGGGAGAACGTCGCGCCCGTCGGCGAAGACGTCGAGCAGGGTCAGCGACTGTTCGAGTCGGGTCACCGGCTCCGACCCTCTGACCTAGGCCTGCTGCGAGCGGCCGGCCTCGAAGCCGTGCAGGCCCACGAACGCCCCACCGTGGGCGTGGTGCCGACCGGCGACGAGGTGGTTGAGCGCGACCCGGACCCAGGAGAGGTGATTGGCACCAACGGGCTCACCGTCTCCCGGCTGGCGGCCCGGTGGGGTGGCGTCCCCACGGAGCGCCGGCCGGTGCCGGACAATCGAGAGGCGCTCCGGGCGGCCATCGAGCGCGACCTCACGAAGGACATCGTCGTCACGACGGGCGGGTCGTCGGTCGGGGAGCGCGACCTGATCCCGGACGTCGTCGACCGGCTGGGCGAGGTGCTGGTCCACGGCGTCGCGCTCAAGCCCGGCCATCCGGTCGCGCTCGGGGTCGTCCACGACACGCCGGTGCTGATGCTGCCCGGGTACCCGGTCGCCTGCATCGTCAACGCCGTCCAGTTCCTCCGCCCGGTACTGAAACACCGCGGCCACCTCCCGCTGCCGGACCACCCGACGACGGCGGCTTCCCTCGCGGGGAAAATCCGCTCCGAACCCGGCGTTCGCACCTTCGCGCGGGTCCGTCTCGAGAAAAGCGAGGACGGCGAGGACGGGTCGGTCGCCGTCCCGGTGCGCTCGTCGGGGGCGGGCGTGCTCTCGAGCGTGGCGCTCGCCGACGGCTGGGTCGTCGTCCCGGAGGGCCGGGAGGGGATCCCCGAGGATGAAACGGTCACCGTCGAGGACTGGGAACCCGCGGCATAGTCGACCGGGTCCGCGACGACGTCGCGCGCATCGCGTGGTCTTTATTCGGCCCGGGCGTCTCGCTTCGGTATGAGCAGCGAGGAGCGGGGGCGGGAGGTCTGGATCGAGAAGTACCGCCCGCAGTCGCTCGAGGAGATTCACGGTCAAGAGCGGATCGTCGAGCGGCTGAAAGAGTACGTACGAGATGGTGACATGTCGCATATGTTATTCGCGGGCCCAGCCGGCGTGGGGAAGTGCGTCACCGGAGAGACGCCGGTTCTTACTGACCAAGGAGTCGCGCGCATAGAGGACGTTGTCGGTGGCGTCAAGGGGTTCGCCGAGCCGACAGAGGGTCTCGAGGTGCTGACGTTCGCCGAGGACGGAGACTTCGAGTACGTCGAGCCCTCCCACCTGTTCGGGAAGACCGCCGACGAGCTGGTGCGGGTTGAGACACGGGACGGTAACGAGCAGACCGTGACACCGGAGCACAAGCTGCTGGTCCTCGGCCACGACGGTCTCGAGTGGAAGCCGGCCGAGCGTCTCAGTGCCGGCGACCGGGTCGTCCGACCGCTTCGGGCACCGCTGCCCGAGGGAGATGGGAAGGTGCCCTGGGTCGAGGCGATGGACGGGGACCGGACGCTCGTTCATATCACCGAGTCGTTCGCCCGCGAGCACGACATCCCCGCCGAGGAGGAGTTCATGGGGAAGAAGAAGCGCGTCGTCGCCGGCCTCCGGCGCGGCGACCCCGAGGAGGCCATCGCAGAGGCGGCTGGAACGACCCCGAAGACAGTTGAGGAGTACCGCGGGCAGGTCGCGGACCGCGACCTCTCGGCACCGAGCACGGTCTGCTCGCTGTCATACCTCCGGGGGCTCGACCTTCCCTACTCGGAGCTGGAGAAGAGCGTCACTGCCGTCCAGTACGTAAACCGGAACAACGATCGGTCGGAGCCGGTCACACCCCCGGGGGAGCTTACCCCGGCGCTGGGGACACTCGTCGGTCTGGCGGTGAGCGAGGCCCGCATCGACAGCGGCCGGATCAAGTTCTGCAACTCGGACGACGGGCTGCTGGAGCGGTTCGAATCGGCGGTCGAGGAGACGTTCGAGCTGACGCCTCGCGAGGGGGAACAGGAGGCCGTGCCGTACCGCGAAATCGGGAATCAGACGGTGGCCCACCTGCTGGAGTCGTGCTTCGGCGTCATCGACGGCGCCACCGGCGGCCCGGAAATCGGGACTACGCTCGTCACCGCCGACGGGCCAGTCCAGCGGGCGTTCCTCCGGGCAGTGTTCGACGCCGAGGCACACGTCACGGCCGACGGCGTCCTCGAACTGACCCAGAAGAACGGGGCGCTCGTGACGCTGGTGACGTACCTGCTCGCCGGGCAAGGGGTGCCGAGCCGACGGACGACCGAGCGGAAGACGGCGACCAACAGCGCCGGCGAGCCCGGGGAGTATCACACCCTCTACGTCTCGGGTGCGCGGGCGATGGCCCGCTTCGAGGAGGCCGTCGGGGTCCGGCTCGACGAGAAGGCCGAGGGGCTCCAAAACGCCGCGAGCCGCAACCCGAACTCGAACGACGATACCATCCCCGCGCAGTCGGCAGTCGGCACGCTGTGCGACCGGCTCTACCTGACGAAGACCGAGCACGTCAGCGACTCGCTGAACCCCGAGACCCCGGGACGAGCGGCCTACTTGGACGGCGTCGACGGGCTGCTCGACGCCGCGTCGGCACGAATCGAGCGGGCGCAGCAGGCCCTCGAACGGGTCGACGGTCTAGAAGGAGAGTTGGACGGCGTGGCAGCGCTCCCGGCCGCCTGTGCCGGCGAGCGATCCGCACTGGAGCCGCTCGGCACTCACAAGGCGCCGGCCGAGGAGACGGGGGTTGGGACCGGCCGCCTACTGGAGTACGCACAGGGGCGATACACTCCGACTGCGGACCGCGCGGCGTCGCTGCTTGACGGCGCCGGGGCTCCCGACAAGATGCCGCCACTGGAGACTGTTCGCGAGGAACTCCGGACGGCCATCGGGGAGCTCGGCGTGCCCTACAACCACGTCGCCGAGGGTACCGGGATGCGCGGGACGGACGTGATCAACCTACTCGAGGAGGGCCACAGCCTCCGGTCGCTCCCTCGGTTCGAGACCGTCGCCGAGCGCGTCCGGGAGGTCGCCACGGGGATGCTCTCCGGCGAGGTGTTAGAGGCGCTCCGGACGCTCCACGTGCTGACGAGCGCGGACCTGTACTTCGACGAGGTCGAGAGCGTCGAGACCATCCAGGAGGAGCGCCGGGTGTACGACCTGACCGTGCCGGACACGCACAACTACGTCGCCGGCGCGGTGCCAACGGTGATGCACAACACAACCAGCGCGGTAGCCATCGCCAAGGAGACGTACGGCGACGAGTGGCGGGAGAACTTCCTGGAGCTGAACGCCTCCGACGAGCGCGGCATCGACGTCGTCCGCGACCGGATCAAGAACTTCGCGCGGGCTTCCTTCGGGGGGTTCGACTACCGGATCGTGTTCCTTGACGAGGCAGACGCGCTGTGTGTGCCGCCGGGAACCGAGGTCGTTACGGGCTACCCATCGTCCCCGGAGGTGAAACCGATAGAGGACGTTGCCGAGAACGGCGAATCGATCCCCTCTGTCGATTTCGAGACGAACGAGATACAGCCCGACAAGGGGAGACTGGTCGACTCCGGGGTCGCAGACTTCTTCGAGCTGGAACTAACGGACGGGAGAACGGTTACAGCGAGCCTCGCGCACCCGTTCTTCGTCGTCGGAGACGACGGCGAACTCGTCGAGAAGGAACTCCGGGAGTTGGCTCCGGGCGACGAGATCGCCGACTTCAGGGACGACGTTGGCGTTTCGCGGTGCAAGACCTGTGGAGATTTGACGGCGGGCCGGTTCTGTTCAGTCGATTGTAAGAACGAGAGGCACAGCAACGAGGTGCAGGGGGACGGGAACCCGATGTACGGGACCGAGTGGTCGGAGGAGCGCCGCGAGGAGATCGTCGAGAAACTCTCCGACGGGAGGTTTGCGGGCGACAACAATCCGAATCACGGGGGTGAGCCCCACGGCGTGTCCGTCTGGGAGATAGATCAGGAGACCGTCGAACAGTTCCGTGAGACGCTCAGCGAGATGCGGTCTGGAATCTCGTGGGAGGAGAGGGTCGCCGAGGCAAACTCCGAAGCGGTAAAGGAGAAAATCGGACAGGCGTCGTCAGACTGGTGGGAGTTGGGTGAGGAGGAGAGATCGGATATAATCGAGAAGACCGCTGGGAACTGCGACTACCCTGTCTGTACCATCACTGGCGACAACAACCCGGCGCGCGGCCCCGAGGTCACCCAGAAAGTTTCGGAGGCGCCGAAAGTACACGAGCCAACCGGTGGGGCGAACGTCCGACACAGCGACGAACTCGGACACATCGTCCGATCCGACTGGGAGTACGAGATCGCAACGGCGCTGCAGAATACCGACATCGACTACGAGTACGAGCCGGAGTTCGAGCTATCCGATTCGGTGTACCACCCCGACTTCCTTGTCGGCGACACGGTGATCGAAGTCAAGGGTGTGGTCGAACTATGGAGTCGGCCGGGGAAAGTCAAGGAGTTCTTGGAACGCTACGGTGACGAGTACACGGTCGTCGTCGTCGGCGGTGAACTCCCCCATCACGAACACTACGAGGAGGACGAGTTCGAACCGGCACTCGTCTCCGACGGTGGACTGCGGACGGTTCGGACGGCGGAAATACGTCGGATCGAGTACAGCCACCGCGGGAAGGCGTATAACATCAGCATGGAGGGGACGCCCAACTTCATGCTCGCCAACGGGATCCTGACCCACAACACCAGTGACGCCCAGGGAGCGCTTCGGCGGACAATGGAGCAGTTCTCCAACAACGCCCGGTTCATCCTCTCGTGTAACTACTCCAGCCGCATCATCGACCCCATCCAGTCCCGGTGTGCCGTCTTCAGGTTCTCGCCGCTATCCGACGAGGCCGTCGCCGCCCAGGTGCGGGAGATCGCCGACGACCAGGGGATAGAGCTCACCGAGGACGGCCTCGACGCGCTGGTGTACGCCGCCGGCGGGGATATGCGCGCAGCGATCAACGGGCTCCAGGCCGTCTTCGCCATCACCTCCACCGCCCGGCCCGAGGAAATCCGCGAGATGGTCGAACTCGCATTAGAGGGTGACTTCGCCCAGTCGCGCTCACGGCTGGACAGTCTGCTGCGCGAGGAGGGGATCGCCGGCGGCGACATCATCGACCAGCTCCACCGCTCGGTGTGGGAATTCGACCTCACGGATCGTGAGGCGGTCCGGGTGATGGAGCGGGTCGGCGAGGCAGACTACCGGATCACCAGCGGCGCGAGCGAGCAAATCCAGCTGGAGGCGTTGTTGGCCTCGCTGGCGACGGAGTAGCCGCCCGCCGCCCGAGCGCAACCCCTTAGAACGACCCGCCCGAATCGCTCGTATGGCGACAGCGACACCCGAGGAGTTCGGTGAGTGGCCGCTCAAGCGCCTCATGACCGACGTCGTGGGGAGCGGCCACAAGTCCGCCGACGACATGGACCGCGTACAATCCCGGGAGGCGTTCGAGCGCATCCTCGCGGACGAACCCGACCACACCACGCTGGGGGCGTTCTGGCTGGCCAACCGCTGGAAGCGCAACA